>DAOTUR010000759.1:0-10185 GCA_034436915.1 Anaerolineae bacterium | reverse complement strand
GGCGGGGTTTTCAACCCCGCAACACGGGAGCCAGGGACTTTCAGTCCCTGGCGCAAGCGATTTTGCCATGTCATGAGGCGGATGGGACGGTTATTGACATGGCTCAAAATCCTTAAGTTGGTGTATATGGGGCGCAGCACGCTGCGCCCCTACGATTGAATGGGAGAAAAGCCGTTTGTGACCTCGGTTGCAAAAAACCTATCCTTGAAAGAGGGGTCGGGGTGAGGGTTACAACCGATTGTCCGGTGTTGGCTCAACGATGATCTCGCTGAGATTGAACGAGCGCTTGCCATCCGCTGTATTCAGCCCTTCGACCAGCGTGACCTGTGTGCCAAGATCAGGCAGCACATAGCGCGTCATCCAGCGATCTATCTCCTGGATATTGCGGAAATATTTGAGGCGCACATTCTGATCCTTGAGGACGAGAATCCGCTGGCAGCGTTCAAAGCGTTTGCCGCGCAGTTCTTCCAGCAGCGCATCGCGTTCGGATTTATTGAGAAAAGCCATGTGTCGTTACCTTCCACCGCGTCAATGACGGTATAATGAGGGACGAACCCACCTGTCTGATGAGATGTGGGTATTATAAACTGAGCGCTAAGGCTGCGACAAGCACATGCTCGATACGAGTGAAAACGCGCTGAGTGTCAGCGACCTCACGGCCCAGATTCGCTACGTGCTGGAACAAACGCCGCACCTGGAAGATGTGTGGGTCGCGGGCGAAGTCTCGAACATGAGCCGCCCGGCGTCAGGACATATTTATTTCACCCTCAAAGACAGCGCCGCGCAGATCAAATGCGTGATGTTCAAGAATTCAGCCATCCGCCAGTACGTGGAACCGCAGAACGGCCAGCGTTTGCGCGTGCATGGTCGCGTGAGCGTGTATGAGGCCGGCGGACAGTATCAGCTCTATGCCGATCAATTCCAGACGGCGGGCGGCATGGGCGATCTGTATGTCCAGCTTGAACGCCTCAAGTTGCAGTTGGAGGCCGAAGGTCTGTTTGATGGCGAGCGCAAACGTCCGTTGCCACCGCAGCCGCGCAAAATCGGCGTCGTCACCTCGCCCGATGCCGCCGCCTTCCAGGATGTGCAGAAGGTCTTGCGCGGGCGCTTTCCCCTTGCGCTCGTCATCCTCAGCCCCACATTGGTGCAGGGCCTTGAGGCTCCGACGCAAATTGTGCGGGCGATTGAGCGCCTGAATAGCTATACCGATGTCGATGTGATCATCGTCTGTCGCGGCGGCGGCAGCATCGAGGATTTGTGGAGCTTCAATGATGAGCGCGTGGTGCGGGCGATTTTCGCCAGCCGCATCCCCATCATCAGCGGCGTGGGCCATGAGACCGATACCACGCTGGCCGATTTTGTCGCCGATCACCGCTCCCCCACGCCCTCCGCTGCCGCGCTGGATGCCACGCCGGATATTGGCGATCTGCACGAGGCGGTGCGCTACGCCGCGACTGCGCTCAAGGTGTTTATGGAAGATCGCCTGATGGCTGAATCACGCGATCTGGCCCAACTCAAAACCGATCTCGCCCGCCGCGATCCGCAGACGATGATCTCAGGGGCGCGGCAGCGGGTCGATGAGCTACATATTCGTCTGGGACAGGTGCAAACGCGCTATTTGCGCCGCCTGCGCGAACGGCTGGCGAGTCGTATCAGCACGCTCAACACCGTCAGCGCCGAGTCGGTTTTGAAGCGCGGTTATACCCTGGTGACGCGGCCCGATGGCACACTCATTACGCGCTCACAGCAGGTGAAAGATGGCGAGTTGGTGGCGATTCGCTGGCATGATGGACAACACAGCGCCCGTATTGGGGAGGACTCTGGTGGACGATATAAACGCTCTCTCTTATGAGCAGGCTTATAGTGAACTCAATGATCTGGTCGCAAAAATCGAGACGGGCGATCTGCCGCTGGACGAGTCGGTGAAGCTGTATGAACGCGGGCGGTTGCTGGCGGCGCACTGCCAGAAGCTGCTGGATGCGGCAGAGCTTCGCATTCAGCGCCTGAACGACGATGGGGGCTTGTCGGCGTTTTAGGAGGATAGAGGTGGGAGTCATAAATTTGAGGTGGGATTGGCGTAGGGGCTTAGCGTGCTGCGCCCAATCATGTAGATGCCCAGTCAAGGGCGCAGCGTGCTGGTAGGTCTACAGAGCAGCGTGGTTGTGTCGATCCCCATTCCATTTGAGCGTAGGGGCACGATGCATCGTGCCCTTACAAAAACGCTATGGCCCATTGTAATCCCATTATATGACGTGAAAATCCCCACCACATTATCGTGTACACCTACCACGCTGCGCCCCTACAAAACCGCTCTTCCAACGCCCTTCATCATCATGGGCAATCGTAGGGACGAGGCCCGCCTCGTCCAAACTCTCCAAAAACCCTCTCCGAACATAAAGACATATTCAGGAATATCACCTTGTAAATAACCTGAATCACGATATCAGAGAATCATTTTTGCTTGTTTGATAAGAATTGGATATGTGGTGTTTTTCACACACTGTGTCCAAAAGGGGTCACAAGGGTGAACGAAACATCAAGTTTTTCTTAAATGACATTTAACAGTATAATTCGTGCAATGTGTCTAATCCCATGTTCAAAAAAAGCGGATATGGTAAGGGCAAGGCTCATCGTAACGATGCTGCCGCAAAAAATTTTAGGAGGCTACCATAATGATGCACCGCTTACACACCACCCCCGAACTGTTTGAAGCGATGGAATGGCAGACGATCACTCAGGAGTCAGCGGGAGACAACAGTCCGCTCTCACTGCGCTGGTTGGCTCTGGCGGCTTTGGCAACGGTGCTGTTGTTAACTCTGGCAGTCCTGCTCTAAAAATTCGCGGGCAGGCTCATCCGCAGAATCGTCATACACGACCTGATGCGCGTGGACACCGCGCATATCAATGCGTTTGTGTGTAGCGCACAGCGAATTGCAACCGCCGCCCATCCCCTATTAGCGCCGCAAACGGCGTAACAACATGGCAGGAACCGAACGCGCTTCTTGCAGACCGAGGGCTGCGCTGAGTCCGAAAAAGGTGACAGCCCCACCCACACCGCCCAGAATCAGCGTGATCCAGCCGATATCTTTGAGCCACGCTTGAATCAGCAGCAGCACCCCCCCCATGACCGCTGCCGCCAGCACCGCCTTGAATGTCGCCAGCAGCACCTCACGATCATGCATGTCGCCAATCCGCCGCCGCATCATCCACCACAGCACCGCCGCCTCCGCGAGGGTCGTCAGGGCATTGGCAAGCGCCAGATAGCCGAATGGCCCACGTACCAACTGATTAGGATCGCCAAAGGACGACACAAACACGATGCTCAACACGATATTACTGAGCATGGCCGCGATGCCGACGATGACGGGTGTGCGCGTATCGGCCAGCGCATAAAACGCCCGTGACAGCACTTCCAGCAGCGCAAAGCCCGCCATGCCAATCGCATAAAAACCGAGCGCCCAGGCCGTCGCCGCTGTGCTCTCAGGCGTCCACTGGCCGCGCTCAAAGATATGCACGATGGGATTGCCAAAGACGATGAACACCACCGTCGCAGGAACGGCCAGAAACAGCACGCTCCGCAGTGCCCCCGATAAGCGATCCTTAAAGCCGACGAGATCGCCTTCGCTGTAGAGCGCCGCCAATGAGGGGAAGACCGCCGAGCCGATGCCCTGAGCGATCACGCCCAGGGCGGTAAACATCAGCATCCAGGCGGTTGTGAGCGCGGCGATACTGCCCACCGCCATGCGCCCGGCCAGCGCCGTATTGACGATGAAATTGATCTGCACCACTGCCAGCCCCATCATGCGCGGCAGCATCAGCTTCAAGATCGATTTCACCCCTGGCACGCGCCAATCAGCCAGCGGATGCAGCGCCGCTTTGATTTTCCACAGGCCGGGAAGCTGCACCAACAGATACAGAATCGCACTCAATACCGCGCCCCATGCCAGCCCATAAATATTATTGGGGCCGACCTGGGCCGCCGCCGCCCCGACTTTGAGCAGCGGCGCGATGAACAGCGCCCCGACGATGATGCCCAGGCTGTTCATGCCGATTGCCAGTGCAGGCAGCGTAAACAGGCCGTGCGATTGCAGCAGCCCGGCGGTCAGGCCGCCCACTGCAAAGATGGCGGGCGTGAGCATCATCAGGCGCATCAGATTGGCCGTGAGGATTTGCACCTCCGTCGGCTGCTCCGGCAGAAGAATGCGCGAGACGATCCAGGGCGCAAGGATCACCCCCAGCAGGCCGAGCACCGCCGCCGCCAATGTGGAGAGCGTCATCACGGCGCTGGCGAGTTCCCACGCCCCCTGCTCATCCTGCTCACGGGTGCGGGCATAAATCGGGATGAAGGCCGACCCCAGAGCGCCGCCTGAAACGAGGACAAAGATCAGTTCAGGCAGGCGCTGCGCCGCGATGAAGGCCCCCATCGCGCTGCCGGTGCCGAACTGCTGCGCCGTGATGAACTGGCGCACCAATCCGAGCACGCTGCTGCCCAGGAAACCGAGCAGCGTAATCATGGCCGCTTGTGCAATCTGGCGGCGAGAGAGAGAGCGGGAAGGTCGCATAAAGGGTTTTTATCTCAGATTGTATGTGGAGATGCATTGTAGCAAGCGAGGGAGGTGAATGCAGCGCCAAGATTTCCACTTGAATCGGCGGCTTCGTCGTCTATAATAGGCCCGTTTCGTCCTCGACAAAACCAATATGCGCCCCCTGTTTGGGCGTTTACCATTTGTAAGGAATTGCATCATGAAGGTTATTCTGCTCCAAGACATCTACAAGCAGGGGGTCGCCGGGGAAGTGGTTGAAGTTGCTGATGGGTATGCCCGCAACTTCTTGTTCCCGCGTACAATGGCTCTCCGCGCCACCAAATCGGCCGTTAAAACCCACCAGCATCTGAGTGGGCAGGTCGAAGCGCGTCGTGCCGCTTATGACAACAAGCTCAACGAAGTCGCACGTCTCATCCATGATACTGAACTGTTCTTCGAGCGCCGCGCTGCGGGGACGGGCAAGCTGTTCGGCTCCGTCACCAACCAGGAAATCACCGAAGAGCTGGATCGCGTCAAGGGCATCGATCTGAACCGCCGCCGTCTCGCCACCCAGAACATCCGTGAACTGGGCCGCCACAGCGTGGCCGTGCGCCTGGGCAGCGAAATGACGCCTGTGCTGCAAATCACCGTCGTGCGCGAAGGCGAACTGACCGAATTCCTGGCCGAACGTGAACGCCAGAAGCAGGCCGCAGCCAAAGCCGCTGAAGGCCCAACCGCCGAAGCCGCTCCTGCTGCCGAAGCCGCTCCTGCTGCCGAAGCCGCCGAATAAGGCGCTCTTTCCAACACAGTCACCGATAAACAGCCCTGGTGTGCCTTATGGCGCTTACCAGGGCTGTTTGCTGTCCAGCGTAGAGCAAGCGGCGGGGACTTGAGACGGACAGCCCGCACAACCTATGATACAATGCCAGGGGCATCGATCATAACGACAGTCCACACTCCCGCATTCACACACGCATTGATAATCTCCCTATGGATCTACAGGCTTTTGGACAATTCTTGCGTGAGGCCCGCGAACAGCGTGAAGTTTCGCTGAATGATGCGGTCAAGACGCTTAAGATACAGCGGCGCATCCTGGAGTCGTTTGAAGAGGGAGACTTTTCTCAGGGCGGCTCGCCCGTGCAGGTGCGCGGAATGCTGCGGAATTATGCCCGCTTCCTGCGCCTGGAGGAAGATAGTGTCCTGGGGCATTACGAGACAGCCCTGATTCCGCCCAAAAGCAGCCGTTGGGCAAAAAAGACCACCGAAGAGACACAATCGGTCAAGCCTGTCACACAGCCGCGCCGCGAAACGCTCACCGCTATTCCCCTCTCCGGCAGTGGACGACGGAACAGCGGCCCGCGCTTTGCCTGGATTGGGCGTTTATTCACGACGCTGCTCGGCATCGGCCTGATCGGGATCATTGTCTTCTTCGTCGGGCAAATCCTCAATCATACGCCCCCGCCCGAAGGCAATGTGCAGCCGACGCTTGCGGGCGAAATCAGCACGCTTGATCCGACACTCGCCACCGCTACCTATACCGCCACCTGGACGCCCATCGCCTTTGAGCCGAGCGTCACGCCTCTGTTTACGGGCGGCACGGATGGCTTCGCGCTGGATATGACCTTTGTGCAGCGCTCATGGTCTCGCGTGCTGATCGATGGCGAAGAGAAGTATGTCGGCATCGCTCGGCCCGGCGACACCCAGACCTACCGCGCCACCGAGACTGTCGAGATCACGCTGGCAAATGCCGCCGCCGTCGAACTGTCGATCAATGGGCAGACTCAGGCCTCGTTTGGCACACGCGGCGAACAGGTGACACTCCTGGTCAACAGTCAGGGCTTGCAGATTATTCGGCCCAATGCCACGCCCACCATCGATGCCAGCCGTATCATTTCGCCAGAGACGTTTGCTCTCACGATGACGCTTGATCCCGCCGCGCTCATCACGCCGCTGGCAGAGACACCCACGCTCGAACCGACCTTGACGCCGCTCATTCCCACGCCGATTGGGGCGGAAACCCTCGTGCCTGCTGCTGCCACGTCCACTGAGGTCTTGGCGGCGCAGGCGGCAAATCTGCTCCTGAGTCCTACCCCACCAGTCGAGGCCAGCGCGACAGAACGCCCCAACCCGACTGCCAGCGATGCCGTGTCTCTGCCCACGCTGACACCGTTCAGCTTCATGCAAAATGCGGCGACAGATGCTCCCGCGACAACAGCGCTTCTGCCCTCACCGACACCCTTCAATCTTATCCCGCCCACTGCCTCCGATTCTGTAAACGCCGTGCCAACAACACAGCCCACGCAGAGCAGCGCTACAGGCCCGATTGCACCCACCCCACAGGCCCAGACACGGCCCTCTGCGACACCGCGCCCCTCCGCCGCACCAACCCGCACCGCCACAGCCACCACAACGCCCACGTCGGATGTTCGTCCCACTGCGATTGTGCCGCTGCGCGTGACGCAGGCGGGCCTGCCCACACGCAAAGCGCCGTGATAGGGTTGGGGTGAGGGTTGATCAGCAGCTCACGGCTGATACACAGGCAGCGTAAACGTGAAATTTGAGCCGCGCCCTGGTTCGCTCTCCACCGTGATATGTCCGCTGTGTCCCTCCACCAGACGCCGCACAATCGACAGGCCAATGCCCGCCCCACCCGTTGCACGGCTGCGCGAGGGATCGGCGCGATAGAAACGCTCAAAGATGAACGGCAGATGCTCCGCCAGAATGCCCTCGCCCGTATCGGTCACACTGACTTCAACCTCATCCGAGCGGGCCGCCACGCGCACCGTAATGCAGCCCTGCTCCGGCGTATGCACGACAGCATTGTTGAGCAAATTCCGCAGCACCTGGCCGATGCGATTTTGATCGGCAAACACAGGCGGCAAAGACGCCATCTCCAATTTGAGCACGATATCTTTGGCGGCGGCGCTCGGTTGAATCATCCGCATGGTCTTCTCCACCACATCGCCCAACGCCAGCGGCTGCTTGTGATAACGCAGTTGGCCCGATTCGGCCAGCGACAAAATCTGCAAATCTTCGATCAGATGATTGAGCAAGATCGCTTCCTCATAGATCGAATCGATGGTCGGGCGATCCGCCACCATCAGGCCATCCTGGATCGCCTCCAGAGTGCCGCGAATGTTGGTGAGCGGCGTGCGAAGTTCATGCGCCACATCGCTCACCATATGCCGCCGCAGCACCTCGTTCGTGCTGATCGATTCGGCCATCGCGTTAAAGGCACTCGCCAGCTCACCCAATTCACCCCCGCCCGTCACCCGCACGCGCTGTGTCAGGTCACCGCGTTCCAGACGGCGAGCGGCCTGCGTGAGCGCCGCCACAGGCTGCAAAATCTGGCGTGAGAGGAACAGCGTCAGCAGGAGCGCCAGCCCCCCCGCCAGCGCCGCCGCTGACAGCAGGCCAATATTGACCGACTGCACAAAATCGATCTGGGCTGGGACGAGCGCAAATTCATCGGCAGGATCGACGTTCAGTGTGCCAATGAGAGTTGTGCCATCGCGCACCTGCACCATGCCATCGGGCTGTGTGGTGAAATTGAGCGATTTGGGTAGATGGTTGACATCGCGCAGCGAATAGATGAGATACAAATCCGAGCCATCGCTCAGGGCCGTGAGCATATTGGCACGCGGCTTGGCCGCTTTGGGCGTGGCTTTTTCATGCGCGGTGTCGCTGCGCCAATAGGTAAACACCGCCTCCTGCACCAGATCGCTCTTCATCGTGTCGGCATAGTTCACATAGCGCGTGAATTCATTCCGTGTTGTCAGCCCTGCCGAGACGGTGAAGACCAGAATCGAGACAAAGGCGACTGTCACCATGCCAAGCAGGAGACTGACGCGCAAGCTGTAGAACATCGACAGGGCCTTTCTTTCTTAAGTGGGCTGAGAGGCACAGGGGTATGACTCTCCTGAAACGTGTTTATAAGCTGCTGCGCTTTTCCACAAAGCGATAGCCGACGCCATAGACCGTTTCGACGTAGATGGGATTGGTGTGGTCGGGTTCAATTTTTTTGCGAAGATTCATCACATGGGCATCGACAGTCCGTTCAAGGCCCTCGTAATCATAGCCAAACGCCCGCTCAACCAACTCCAGGCGGCTGAAGGCGCGGCCCGGTTCGCGGGCGAGTGTCTCCAGCAGCTTAAATTCTTTGGGCGTGAGATGGATGATCACATCCAGGATTGTCACCTCATGGCGAATCAGATCGATTCGCAGATCGCCATGCAAAATCTCTTTGGGCGGCGCGTCACTTTTGCCCGCCCGCCGCAGCACGGTACGGACACGGGCCACTGCCTCGCGCATGTTGAACGGCTTGATGATGTAATCATCTGCGCCGCTGTCGAGGCCGAGAAGAATATCGTCCTGCGTGGAGCGGGCCGTGAGGATAATGACGGGGACACCCGTTTCGCGGCGCAGCGTGCGGCAGATGTCCATGCCATCCATACCGGGCAGCATCAAATCCAGTACGACCAGATCGGGCATTTTGCTGCGGGCCAGTTGCAGCCCGCCCAATCCATCACGGGCTGCCATCACCTCATAGCCTTCCTGCTGCAAATACAGGCGCAGGAGATTCGAGGTTTTGTTATCATCTTCGATAATGAGCACGCGAGTCATCGCAGGGAGATCCGTCATTTTCAAATCAAGATTCGATTAAATTATAAGGCGGACAGTGTGAATTTCCTATTCGAGATCGTTCACAGACCTTAACATCAAATTTAGGGCCGATTGCCTCTTGTAAATCGTGTTTCTTATGTTGTGGACTTTGTGCCTCAGACGAACACGTTATGCGTTGCGTTTTTGGCTGCATGTCCTATGATTAGCAGCGATTCAAACACACATAAAGCAGGCGCGGCATGTCCTCCTCTCTCCAATCTCGCTACTCTCTCGCGGTGGGTGTCCTGGCATTCATGGCCTTTGCGCTGACGGCTGTGTTCAGCCGCAGCGTCTTTGAGCATCTGCCCCACCTTGAGGACGAAGTGGCGTATCTGTATCAGGCCAAAATCTTTGCACGCGGCTACATCGTCGCGCCGGAGCCGCCCAACCGCCGCGCCTATTGGGAGCCGTTCGTCGTTGATGACACGGTGCAGAACACGCGCTTTGGCAAATACACCCCTGGCTGGCCGCTGGTGCTGTCGCTGGGCGTGGCCTGGGGCGAAGCCTGGATCATCAATGCCTTCCTTGCAGCAATCACGGTGGCGCTCATCTATCGCCTGGGCAGTGCGCTGTTTAACCGCGATGTCGGGCTGATTGCGGCAGTGCTCACGACCTTCTCGCCCATGCTCATCCTGCTCAATGCCACGCTGATGGGCCATACGCTGGCGATCTGTCTGGCGACGGGCTTCATCTATGCCTACTGGCGCATCGAACGCGATACCCGCCCGCTGCGCTGGGGCCTGCTGGCGGGGGCGCTGCTCGGCCTGCTCGTCATTGCACGGCCTCTGTCAGCGGTGGCGGTGGCGCTGCCCTTCATCGCCTGGAGCGGCATTCGCGGCGTCATCCTGCTGGTGCAGAGCGTGACGATGCGGACGCCTGCGCCGCTCATGCGCTTTCTCAGGCCGTTGATCGCGCTTGGCATCGTGACGCTGCTGCTGGCGCTCATCACGCCGATTTTCAATTACGCGGCGACGGGCAACCCGCGTGAGAATTTGTATCA
>DAOTUR010000758.1:0-3012 GCA_034436915.1 Anaerolineae bacterium | reverse complement strand
GAGGGGGACTTCAAACGTTTTTCTCCCCCTCGCTGAACGGTGCGGAGGGGCTGGAAGGAAAGGTTTGACAGTCATTCCAGCGCTCTCGGCATCATTTTATGGGGGGTGCGTAAGGTGAGATCCTTAAGTTGGTGCATAGGGGCGTGCCAAACCCACAAGCATAAAAAGTTTATCGCGGGAAGATCGTCGCCGCCTCCAATGCCAGCGGAATCGCGGCCACGTCGCGCCATGCCGCCTGCAATGAGCCTTGCAGATACAGCCGCAGATTGTTCGACATGGCATCCTGCGCCAATCCGAGCAGGCCGCTGTCTTCCGGCACAAGCCAAGTCGTCACTGTCGGATCAACATCCGACTCAATGCCATCAAAGAATTCAGGCAGACGATAAGGAAGTTGCGTGCGTTGGGCGGCTGTGGGATAGGGCGATGCCTGCGGTTGCAGCGGTTGGCCTTCGATGATGAGGATGGCAAGGCCCACCTCCAGATTGGCGACGCTCATCATATGGATGGCCTCGACTGTGCCGCCCACCCGCGCCTGCCCGTTCCAATTGAGCGAGTCGGTCTGCCAGGGCAGCGCGACCAGCGCTGAACCTTCGGCCCCGCCCCAACGTAGAATCAAAAGATCGGCAGGCGCAGGCAGGGTAAACAACCCATGCGGCCCTTCGACAGGCACACAGCCGCTCTCGGTTTCCAGCCAGAGATGAGCGCGTGCAAAGGTCGGAATCGACCATTGAGTTGTGAGTTGCCCTGTGCGTGTATCATTCATAGGAGATGAAGCCTGGCTCTCGCTTTATTATCGATCTGAGGGATGTATTGAGGAGATTCTACAACAATTCTTAAACGGCCTGTGATATGCTTTTAGAACTGTTCCGTTACAATAGGCAGCGGTATGGATAATTTTTCACTGAACAAGGCGAAATCAACGGCATGACCACTCTCTCCCGTGTACAACAATACTTCCGTGTGCCAGAGTTTTCCTGGGCGCGGGTCGTCTCGGACGTGGTAAGCCCCCCTGTTGTCTGGGCCGTGATGATTCTTCCTGTTGCGATTGCTTACAGCGCCACTGTGTCGCAAGCCCTGGGTTGGGCCTTTCTCTACAGCCTGCTAATTTGCCTGCTGCCGCTGGCCTTCATCAGCGTGATGGTGTGGTGGGGCAAAATTGGTGACATCCACATGAAGGAACGGCGTGACCGTTTTTATCCCTTCATCGTCTCGATTATATGTACGCTCATCGCGTGTATTTTGCTCTACACGCTGAATGCGCCGCGTGTGTTGCCTCTGCTGGCCCTGATCACGCTCATCAACATTTCGCTGATTGCCCTCATCACCCTGATGTGGCAGATCAGTATGCACGCTATGAGCATCGCCAGCGCGACGATTGCCGCAGGCGTGTTCTTTAGCATCGGCGTGGCGGTGGCATTGGTTCCTCTGATCGTGCTGGTCGGCGCGGCGCGGCTGCGGCTGAACCGCCATACACCTGCCCAGATTCTCGCGGGAGCGCTGGTCGGCGCACTTGTGCCTGTTGTGGTACTGCTGCTGCTGGCGTCGTATCTCTAATCAGGTTCTGTGAGGCAGCGATCACACGATCCAGCTATCATCCCCTCTCTTCAAAAGCGTGCATCCTCGTCCGGGGCGGCCTGCGTGAGATACTGCTCCACGATCTCGCGTGCGCCCTGCGGTGTGAGGTGATTGAAAGCGCGGTTGCCCGGATACAAGACCGCGTTGGGCGCAGCCCCACACATTGACAGGCAGTTGGCTGTCGTGAGTTTCACCGCGACAGCCTCATCTGGAGCACGATTCGCCAGCGCCTCTTCCACAGCCGCCAGATTCTTGTCGCCGCGCCGATCCATATTGCAAAACTGCCCTCGGCAAATCACCAGCCGCCACATCGCGTTGATCCCACATTGATTTTTTGGATGTTACGCCCCTCATAGACGCTTCACGGTGCGCCCTGAGTCGGGGTTAAACTGCCGAAATCATCATTCTTGATCTTTGGAAATTCAGGCTCAGCCAGCAGCGGATCGCTGTTTTTGACTTTCTTGAGTTTGTCGGGCGGCTCCCCGTTATCGGTCTTGCGCTTGCCTGCCTTCTCCGCGTTGTCGAGCCGTAAAATCGTTAGGTAGGTTGCGCCGATGCACAGCGCACACGCCAGCACCCACATATTGGGGATAAAGGCGCTGCTGAGGACGATAATCAGGAGCACAATCACAATCACGATGAAAATCATGGCTTCGCTGTCGTCAAGATCCATCTCTGTGATCCACGACCCGGCTCCGCTCAGGCCAACATCCACAAACGGATCGGTGATCCACACCCAACTGTTGCGATAGGTGTAGCGATAGTGCGATCCGTTGTTGTATGTCCCATTATAGACTGTCGGGGCGTTGGCCTGCGTGCCATATTCATAACAGGCATCGCCATCGCGTGCGGTGCAGATAATCGGCTCGGTGAAGACAATGCCCAGGAACATAGCGAGGAAGAAGAAGCCGATGAACAGCGTGAAGAGGCAGCCGGGCGTCTCGCCGTACTCGCCGGGATCAACGATGGGCCGATAGCGCGTGCCGCCCAGCAGAAACGCACCCAGGACGATAGCCGTGATGATCCACACGGGAGCACCGCACAGCGTGGCCGGAGCCGCCGCGCCAAACTTATCAAATTTCAGGCAGGCGAACGCATACACCGCGACCATGCCCGCTAAGAGAACGATATACCACACCCGCCGATACATACAAACGTCCCTTCTCGCAATTTTCTTTTAGTATACAAAGGGTTTCCCGTAAAGCTGCAAAAAGGGCATAGACATCTGCCACATTTGGGATCGGCATATGGGGCACGATGCATCGTGCCCCTACAAGAACGCTGTGACCCGTTGTGATCTCACCTCAGGATGCAAAAGGTAATCATTCACCTCCCCATGCGATGAAGGCGGTTGTAGGGGCGCGATGTATCGCGCCCTGATTGATTTGTAGGAGATCTGGCTTGGGCAGGATGCATCCTGCCCCTACAAACCCACGA
>DAOTUR010000757.1:0-2254 GCA_034436915.1 Anaerolineae bacterium | reverse complement strand
TACCAGACTTGGCCCGCAAGGGCTCCGTTAGAGACGAATAGATAGGCACTTCGGGATGCCTCACCAGTTCCGAACTCTGCGGTGAACGATTAAACAGGCGGCTTGGGAGCCAACCGTGTTGTTCACACACAACCGTCTCATAACTTTGTCGAGGTGAACTTTATCCGTGAAAGCGGAAACGGCACGGAGCGAGCCAGCGGTCACTCAAATCGCTCCCTCCCTTCGGAGAAACCACTCTGACAGCTGATACCTACTAGAAAGGACAAGGCGCACTCCCTCCCCATGCCTAAAGGCAGGGGTATCCCGCGCCGATTTGATGAAACGTTTGATTGGACTGCTTTTTTGCAGCATTCTTTTAGGACTTGCCGTCTCGGTATCGGCAGGGGGCACTGGTGGTGGCACAGGCGGAACGGTCACTATCACTGAGAATACACTGCCGGATGCGAGTGCCGAAGACCCCACCTACGCTGTCGAGTGGATGACGTTTCTGTATGATCGTATTCAGGCTCAGGGGAATAGTGCGCCCGCCGCCTCGCGCTTGTACGGATATGCCGGGGTGACGCTGTATGAATCGCTGGTCAATTTCATTCCGGGGAATCGCTCTCTCATCGGACAAATTACCAGCCTCGGCGATCTGCCCTATCCCGCCGAAAATACGGAATACGATGCCATTACGGTGTCCATTTCAACCATGAAGACCGTCTACAGCTTCATGCTGCCCAATGAGAGCAAAGACGGAAAAAAGACGCCCGCCCTGATTGAAGCGCTGGCAAAGAAGCAGATTGCAGCGCGGGCGGCGACTTACAGCGAATCTGTCATCAAGGATTCGCAGGCGTATGGGCAAAAATTGGGGGAAGAGCTGATCGTCTGGATTAAAGGCGATAATTACTCGACCTTCAAAGACCTCAATGCGGCGTTCGTGCTGCCGACGGGCCAGGATAATGTGTGGGTGAAGACCAACCCTGATCTGCCGATTGCCGAGCCAAGCTGGGGACAACTACGGCCCTTTGTCATGAGCTATGCCGATGAATGCGCCGTGTGGTCGCCTCGGCCCGATTTCAGCATCGATCCCACTTCGACCTTCTATTTCCAGGCGAAAGAGGTCAAGGACGTGGGAGACAATCTGACTGAAGATCAGAAGCTGACGGCCCGCTACTGGTTGGATACACCGGGACAAACAGGCACACCGTCAGGTCACTGGGTGATGATTGAGAATCAGCTTGTGAAACAGTTGAATCTCCCGCTCCCGCGCACAGCGGAGATGTATGCGCTCGTGGGCGTGACACTGGCGGATTCCTTCATTTCCACTTGGTCGCTTAAATATCAGGATCTTCTGCTGCGGCCTGAAACCTATATCAACCGCTACATTGATCCGCGCTGGAAGCCCTATATACAAACGCCGAACTTTCCGGAATATCCATCAGGCCATTCAACGGTCTCCGCAGCAGCGGTGGAGGTGCTCACAGTGCTGTTCGGCGTGGTGGCTTTCACCGATGCAAGCGGTGTCAAACGCGATCTGCCGCCGCGCTTCTACACCACCTTCCAGGCAGCGGCCAGTGAAGCCGCGAACTCGCGCATGTATGGCGGCATTCATTTCCGTACCGCGATTGAGAATGGGATGAGACAGGGGCGGTGCATAGGCGAACTGGTCAATCAGCGCCTCATCCTGAATCCGCAGGTGCAGGGCGAATAGGGCCGACCCTCCCCACATGATCTCTTTCAGGGGAAGCGGCAAATATCATATATCCCATTCAATTGTAGAGGCGCAGCGGGCTGCGCTCAATCATGCCAGATGTCCAAATCATGGGCGCAGCCCGCTGCGCCTCTACGAGATATATTCATCAGAATTTGTAGGGGCACAGCGTGCTGTGTCCTTGACGATCAAGACACATTCATGCGTGTCAAACAGGTTTACGGATAGGTTCTTAAGCCGTTTGTCTAGGGAGTACGAAGCCCCGTAAACGGGGCTCATGGCGCGGGCGCAGGCGCGTTTGTAGCCCCATTCATGGGGCTTTGTCACGGTAGGCGGACGGCTTTAGCCTCCGACAACGCGGCGAGCAATGTCCTTAAAAGATGGATTGTCTTAGCTGGACTTTGCACATGACACGTTTGGATTAATCACCTTCGGTGAGCATGAACTCTCAAAACCTATCAGACTTTTCGCATATCACTGGAATCTCAACAGATGCGAAAAATACGGCTTATGTTTTGAACTCAATACGAACGGATCGGAGCGAGTTCTATTGAGATGTGC
>DAOTUR010000756.1:0-3708 GCA_034436915.1 Anaerolineae bacterium | reverse complement strand
AGAAGAATTGTTCCTGCTAACTGCCATAAATCAGCCGATCTACGGAGAGAACGTCCGGCTTTGGCCTGTGACAAAGGAGATAAAAATTTATTGGGTTGTTGGGCCAACTGCCTCACGGCTTCCGCATTGTGTCCCCAGAAGGCTGGAAAAGGTGTTGGCGAATCAACAGGATCAAAACCATCATAAATATCGCGGCGGTCAGGCCCAAGCCTCCCCAATGTGCTCAGGGGGCATAGAGCAATTGAGGTTTTTGCTTGAAGTGTAGGCAACCAGATTTGTCCACAGATCAAAGAATCTACAATCCGTGTTAAATCAACGTGTGCAAATGAGGCAGGCAAAAACCAATCGGCTTGAACTGCCTTGCAATCCATCGCCACCACTTCGCCCGCTTTGCGATTATTCATTTTCAACATGGTAGCACTCTGGCCCGTTTGCAAGTCGGGCGGAGTCGCCTTCAAAATCTGATTGGCAAGATCAAGCGCCTCAATTGCAGTGCTGGGGTTGTGCCACAGATTGACAATCTGGGTGGGCTGTTGGAGATCGAGATCAGGGACATTTTCATAAGCGGCGGCTGTATGGCGCGTCGCCACGAGCATAGCTTCGCTCAAACTGGTGCTGTCGCTGAAATTCCAACGATTGGCATCATGGCTGACGATAATGTAATCGATGTGATAGTGCTGATTGATCAACGTGCGTGTTTCCTGCCATGAGACACCTGAGAGGAGGGCTTTGGGCAGCACCAGCGCCAAACGCCCGCCCTGCTTGATATGCCGATTCGCCAGGGCCACAAAAACAGATCCGAGGCCGCTGGTCGCACTCGCGGAAACACCTCTCAGCAATCGTTTCAAGCGTGTTTGCATCCGCTTGCGCTGTGCATCTGGCATTGAGCCAAACAGGAGATTGCCTCCTACACTGCGAACAAAGGGCGGATTCATCACACACAGATCAAGGTCTTCAGGGATGGTAATATAGCGCGATTTCATGCCTGTGCCTGTCACCTGCTGCACCTGATCGAGCGCCCCGAACATATCCAGGTTGATCTGGGCGGGCTGCTTGTCTAGAAATTCAATGCTGCCGAGACGGTCATCCGCCCCGCCATAAGGCATCGCAAAAAGATTCATCTTCTTGAAGGGAACGCCGGGGCTTCTCAGGGCCAGCGTTGACGCCGTGAGGTGAATGGCTGAGGCAAGAACGTCATACCCATGCAGGATGTTCTCGGCAATACTGCGATGCACCGCCTCTAACTGGACTTCCTTGCCCGCTGCAACCGAGGCATTGACATGATTGTCCAGAACAGTATCGGCGGCAGCCATAAGCAGAGTCCCCGTGCCGCAGGCAAGGTCAGCAATTTTGATCTGCTTCAATTGTTCGGGGTCTTCCCACTTGATGGACCATCCCGCAGGGCGCAGGGCCAATTTCAGAAGGAGGGCCGCCGCCGGGATACTGGTGTAGTATGTCCCCAGATATTTGGCATCCGCCAATAATTTATGATAGACGCGGCCCATCAGGTCATGGCGCAAGGCCGCTCGTTTTTCTGTGATTTTCAGGGCGGTGTTCATCATCGCCAGATACAACGGCACACGATCAAACGTGGCGTAGGAGAGGGCATTATAAATATCGCGGGCCAGATGGAAGATCGAATAAAAATTGATATTGTCGAGGATATAGCTCCATGTACTGGGCACGCCTTCTAAATCTTTTGCATCGCGCAGGATTGTGAGAGCCTTCACATTCCCATGTGAGACCGAGAGAATTTCATGAAAGATCATCGCATTGAGCACAACGAGACCCGCAACGCGGCAGGTGGCAGCACGATCTTCCTGCGTCATCGTTTTGACTTCGGCATCATTCGCCGCACGGCCCAGAGCAACAATCACGCGGCTCGCATTGCCTGGGGCTGACAGGACAACCCGTGCATATTGATCGACGATTGAATCGATCAACTCAACCGCTTCTGCCACCACATCTTCATTGATCAACTGCTCAAATGTGCGGCGCATCAAGGCTTCAAGAGTTTCAACCGAGCCTTCTGTAAAACCAGATGCGCCAATTTCTGACACAATCGCAATTTGCAGTTTGGCCTGTTTCATTCTGGCGGCAAGCTCTCTCTGCGGAACTGCTTTCAGATCAGCCGGATAAACAACACCAATCCCAAGATGAGCAATGCCCGTCTCGACACGATTTTTAGCTGATTTAAGAGCTTTATCTTGAGCGCCAGCGGCCTCGTATTCACCTTCAATTGCCAAACGCAGACCTTGAAACTGCACAATCACATCGGGCATATGGCGATTACCCGCTCTATACATGATCTGTTCAGCATCCGCATCCGCTCCGCGATCCATAAGCAGTTGAGCCAATGTGACATTGAGAACTTCCTGGCGCTGTTTCATAGAGGAGCCTTTGATTGGAAGTGAGGACATATAAATATTATACGATAATCAGAGGGGAGAGACAAACGGACGTTCTAATCAATTATCCGGTTCAGCTGCAAATCTTCCCCCATCGTGACACCGCCCCGCGTGTTTTCATTGTCCAGTAACAGGCCGTCAACGTGGCGGAGTGGACCTTCGATCCCAATCCCGATGTGGTGTCATGGCTGCGCGGCATGATCGTGCGGCCTGTGCTGGGTGTGCCCTTCAGCGCCAGCAACCTCGATCTCTTTCGCGGTTTGAATGCCAACTCGATCTTTGTGGTCACGATGAACACGGGCGATGTCTGGCAGTTTGTCTATCAGGATACCCAGCGGGTTGGACGCTCAGACACCACGCTCTTTCGACAGGATGCCCCCGGTCTGGCGCTGGTGCTGATCGGCGAAACGTTTGCGGATGGGTCACCCACCGATCTGCGAACGGTGATTCGAGCGACCTATCCCACCGATCAGGAGATGGGCGGCTTATCCCAGCACGCACCCGCCGTCATTCCCATGCAAACCGCCCATCAGCTGGAGGGCATGACGCTGACGGTTCAAGCCGGGCGTCTGGTCGCAGACGACACCCTGCCGCCTGAACTGGCCTATGCCGTGATTGATCTTCAAATCGTGTCTGGCGAGACCGATGTTTCCACAGTAGGGCTGACATGGCTGCTCGAGTTGGTGGCCGCACCCGGTGAACGCTATGCCCGCGAAGGAACTGACGAAGGAGGTAACTGTGCGCCGCTGCCAGAGATGCTGCCCACCAATACAGCGGTGTGTGCGTCGATCCGCTTTCTTGTCTCGCGCCGTGCAGATGAGACTCGTCTCTGGGTCGGCATGACACCGGATGATCTGACGGCGTTTCAGGTGATGCTCGATCCGCTGCCCGACATCGTGAGTTCGTCACAGATGGATGTGCAGTTGGGGCGCATCACCTACACCGATCGAACACTCACGGTCACAGCCCGCCTTTTCAATCCCACCACAGCGGCCCTGCCCTTGACAGCCCAGGATTTTGGACTGGTGTTGGGGTTTGTTCCCAATCCGACAGGCGCGACACTTGTGCCGCAATTTCCGTCGCAGAGTCTTACACCGAATACAGCCCTTGATATCACGCTCGAATATCCCTATGCCGGGGAAGGCTATGCGGTGTTGACGCTTCTGGGTCGAACGTGGGCGGTACAGGTTAAACGCTGATCGCTAAAATTATGGCAATCATGCGTCATATATGGGCGAAAACCCATAATTGCCCGGTTGAAGATCAGGAATCCCGCTCGTTACAATTCTCCTAACGTTTT
>DAOTUR010000755.1:0-4949 GCA_034436915.1 Anaerolineae bacterium | reverse complement strand
GCGGGGCAGACCCTTGATCCAGGATATCGGTGATGGAGGGCGTGAGCCAGTTCACGCTGTCCATACGGCTGTATAACTCTGGCATCCCATCATCCTCTCACATGCATCACACCTGTTTGTATTGTATAGGCTGGCCGTGATTTTACAGTGTTTATGACCTTTCAATTTCGTAGGGAGGTGGTTTGCAAAATCTAGCGATCTTTGGAGCAGAAATGCATGAGGGGCGCAATATATTCACCCCCTCTACCCTTGTGGGAGAGGGGGCGGAGGGTGAGGGGTTAAGCCATCTCCGGCTCAGTAACGCCCTCAAGCACGCGCATAATATCCTCGGCGTTGGCGTTGGCTTGCAGCATCCGATTCTGATAGTGCGGGATGATGTCATCGAGGCGATGATTGTGATAGGCAATGATCGTGTCCGTGTCTTTGAGGATATGGCCCGTCAGGATGCCCGCTACTGTCTCATGAGGTTTGATGATACCGCGTGCCACCAGCTTGCGCGTCCCGGCCAGCGTCGCAGCCGACGCGGGTTCGCAGCCAATCCCGGCGCGATCAATCAGGGCTTTGGCATCCATGATCTCCTGATCGGTGACGGACTCCACAACGCCATTCGTCCAGTTGAGCGCCCGCACCGCCCGTTTGTAGCTCACGGGGTTGCCAATTTTAATCGCGGTGGCGATGGTATGGGCCTTCATCGGCTCGAAATGGGTGAAGCCGTTGCAGTACGCCTGATACAGCGGGCTGGCCCCCTCCGCCTGCACAATGGCGAGGCGCGGCATTTTATCGATCAAGCCGAGATCGTACAACTCTTTCAGCCCCTTGCCGAAGGCCGAACTGTTGCCGAGATTCCCGCCGGGGCAGACGATCCAATCCGGCACATTCCATTCAAGCTGCTGCAACAACTCAAACACAATCGATTTTTGCCCCTCAAGGCGGAAGGGATTGACCGAATTGAGAACATAGATTTGCAAGCGTTCGCTCACCTCGCGCACGAGGGCGAGATTGGCATCAAAATCGCCGTCGGTCTGCAAGCAGATCGCGCCATAGGCGACGCCCTGTGCCAGTTTGCCGAGGGCAATCTGCTTATTTTGCATGAAGATAATACCCTGCATCCCGCCCAACGCTGCATAAGACGCCAGCGACGATGAGGTGTTGCCTGTTGAGGCACACGCCACGCGCTTCATGCCAATGGCTTTGGCGTGGGTGACGCCGCCTGTCATGCCGCGATCTTTGAAGGAGCCTGTCGGATTTTCGCCCTCATGCTTGAGGTACAGCGTCTCGACGCCCGCATACTCAGCCAGTTGCGGCAGATCGTACAGGTTGGTATTGCCTTCGGGTTTGCTGACGATGTTGGAATCATCCACATCGGGATAGATCAATTCTTTAAAGCGCCACACACCGCTGTTATAGGGCTTTTTGCGCGTCCCCAGGCGGCTGTCGAAAAGATCGCGGGTCAATGCAGTGCGCGTTTGCGTCCAATCATGGGTGACATCGAGCAGGCCGCCGCAGCTATCACAGGTATAAATCACCTGATTCAGCGGATACTGTTGACCACAATCCATGCATTGGAGAACGCTCGGCATTGGTGCTATCATCTTTCGACTTATGTGAAATTTATCAGCGCAAGGATAGCCCGTTTTCATGACAATTACTAGAGCATCGGCGTTCGGGCCAGCATCAATGGCGAATGTGGGCGTTGGATTTGATATCCTGGGGCTGGCTGTCGATGGAGCGGGCGATACCGTCATCGTGGAGTGGCGCGATGAACCCGGCGCGGTGATTCTCTCGATTGAGGGCGATGAGGGCAAGCTGCCACATGAGGCACATCTCAATGTCGCCAGCATCGCGGCCAATGCCTATCTCAAGCAGATTGGCGCAGCACACGGCCTCGGCATTCATCTCAAGAAGGGGCTGCCCCTTGCCAGCGGCCTCGGCAGCAGCGCGGCCAGTTCGGTGGCGGCGGTGGTCGCGGCCAATACGCTGTGCGGCTCCCCACTGACGCAGGAGGAGCTTCTTCCGGCCTGTCTGGAGGGCGAGGCGGCGGTCAGCGGCTATCATGCCGATAATGTGGCCCCATCGCTGTTTGGCGGCATTACACTCACCAATGGCACGCAGATCGAGCGCATTCGCCGTATTGCCCCGCCCTCTTCCCTCTATATGGCCTTCGTCACGCCCGATGTTCCTGTGCCGACAGCGCTGGCACGGGCTGCCCTCCCAACCCATGTCACCCTTAAGCAGATGGTGCAGCAAACGGGCGCGGTGGCGGAGCTGGTCGATGCGCTCTATCGCGGACATGTGCGCGATATGGCAGCGGCGATGGAGCGCGATGGCATCGTTGAACCCGCCCGCGCCCATCTCATGCCGCTGTTCGCTGAGATGCGCCTGCTGGCGAAAGAGTACGGGGCGCTGGCCCTCGTCATCAGCGGAGCCGGGCCAACCCTGTGCGCGGTATGTGAGACAATGGAGACCGCCGCCTACGTTGCCCAGGTCATGAATGAGCGGTATATCGCCCAGGGTTACGGGGGTGTTGCCCGCTACGGCAAGGTGCGAGCCGAGGGCGCAACAGGCACAATCCTGGCTTGAATCATCTGAGTTTTGGATGGGTTTTTACCCTCACCGACTTCCTCACCCGTTGTGGGTGAGGAGGCCGTATCGTGGGGCAGCGGCAGCCCAGATACATCTTCCTTATAAAGGGTTCCCGCAGACGAGATCGTAAAGATTTGTAATATATCCCAGGAATACGATCATTTGTGCGGAATTGGGCATGTCTTGACAGGCCCAAACCCGCCCTCTATACTCCCTTCGTATTCAGGATTCTCAATTCAGGAGGGATGTCTTATATGCCCCATGTGGTGAAAAATTTTATTGCGGGTCAATGGGTCGATGCGCGTTCGGGCGAAACCTTCGAGAGCATCAATCCTGCAACAGAAGAGCTTGTGGCCCATGTCGCCCTCAGCACAGGCGAGGATGTTGCTGAGGCAGTGGCCGCTGCCAAAGCCGCCTATGACAAGTGGCGTCTGACCCCTGCCCCGCGTCGGGGTGAAATTCTCTTTCGCGTGGCCGAGCTGCTGCGGGATCGTAAGCAGGCGCTGGCCGAGCTGATGACGCAGGAGATGGGCAAAATCGTTGCCGAAACGGGCGGTGATGGGCAGGAAGCCATCGACATGGCCTATTATATGGGCGGTGAAGGCCGCCGTCTCATGGGCTATACCGCACCCGTCGAGATGCCCAACAAATTTGGCATGGCGCTGCGCGATTCCGTCGGCGTCGTTGGCCTGATTACGCCCTGGAACTTCCCGGTGGCCGTGCCAAGCTGGAAGATTCTGCCGGCGCTCATCGCGGGCAATACGATTGTATGGAAGCCGGGCGAAGATGTCCCTGCATCAGCAGCGATGTTTGCCCAGGTGTTTGCCGATGCGGGACTGCCTGCGGGCGTGCTGAACGTCGTGCAGGGCGCGGGCCAGACCGGAGCCGCTCTTGTCGAGCATCCCGACGTGCGGATTCTCTCCTTTACAGGCTCCACCGATACCGGGTTGAAGGTGTATACGCAGGCGGCCCGCATGGGCAAAAAAGTGACGCTTGAGATGGGTGGCAAAAATGCCATCATCGTCATGGATGATGCCAATTTTGATCTTGCTGTCGATGCCATCACCTGGAGCGCCTTTGGCACAACAGGCCAGCGCTGCACCGCTACCAGCCGCTTGATCGTCCAGAAAGGCATTAAGCCGCGTCTGGTCGAAGCGCTGCGGGCCAAAGCACAGACCATCCGCATGGGCGATGGCCTCGATCCGCAGACGACGATGGGGCCGCTGGTCAACCAGAAGGCGCTCGACAAAGTATCGAGCTACATGGCGATTGCCCAGAGCGAAGGCGCAAGTATCATCACGGGCGGCAAGCGGCCCGATATCGCCAAAGGCTTCTTCTTCGAGCCTACCCTGCTCGATCATGTCACGGCGGGGATGCGCGTGGAGCAGGAAGAAATCTTTGGCCCAGTGTTGAGCATCGTTGAAGTGAGCAACCTGGAAGAAGCCGTGCATGTCAACAACAACACGCGCTATGGCCTGTCCAGCAGCATCTTCACCGAGAATATCAACGCGGCCTTCCGTGCGATCCGTGATATCACGACGGGCATTGTCTATATCAATCACGGCACGACAGGTGCAGAGATTCAGTTTCCCTTCGGCGGCACACGCGGCACAGGCAACGGAATGCGTGAAGCAGGACAAGCCGGACTCAACTCGTTCACCGAATGGAAATCGGTCTATATCGATTACAGCGGACGGTTGCAGCGGGCGCAGATTGACACCGACGTGATCCTGGGCGAAAACGAGGTTTAACGTCTGTCAAGATCGTTTGAACAAGCGTGAAGTGCTGTGTTCTCCCTGCGTGGCATGAGAGTTGTGCCACATGGAAAACCAGCGCCTTCTGTGCCAAAAATCATGATTTGCTTTGCGGAATAATTCACAAGACTGTGGTAAACTTTGAGTATGCTCGATTGGGATTCTATCTATGAGATTGTGCTGGAATTAGAGGCACTTTACCCTCAAACAGACTTGGATACCGTTGGGTTGAAGTCCTTACATGAGATGGTGATCGGCTTGCCCGATTTTGTGGATGATCCGTCGCTGGGGAACGATGCTGTACTCACCGTGATTTTGCGCGAGTGGTACGAGGAGCGTAACGACATGTAAGCATCCCCGCCCTAAAGGGAGGGACTTTTAGCCCTAGTGCTTACCAGACTCAGGCTTGATGTCAGAGCCTACGTTAGGGGCGAATACATAGGCACTTCGGGATGACCTTCCAGTCCCGAACTCTGCGGTGAACGATTAAACAGGAGGCTGGGGAGCCAACCGTGTTGTTCACACAAAACCGTCTCATAACTTTGTCGAGGAAAACTTGACCCGCGTGAGCGGTGGGCTGGGGGAGCGAGCCAGAGGTCACTTAAATCGCTC
>DAOTUR010000754.1:0-5888 GCA_034436915.1 Anaerolineae bacterium | reverse complement strand
ACATGACATGTCATGTCATGTCCCTACACACATCCTCAATAGCCCTCATGGTGGTTTGAGCATAGGCATAATGATTGTTTGGTAGGAGGAACGCAAAAAGGGCGCGATGTATCGCGCCCTACTTTAGCGATTAGACAATCGCGTTGAGGCCCGTCAGATCGCGGCCCACGAGCAGCAAATTGACCTCGTTCGTGCCTTCGTAGGTGTAGATCACTTCGGCATCCGTCCATAGCCGCGCCACATGATTTTCAATCGCCAGACCGTTGCCGCCCATTGTCTCGCGGGCCAACCCGGTGACATAGCGGGCTTTGCGGGCGTTGTTGTACTTCGCCATGCTCAACATGCCCTCGTTGACCTGCCACTTGCCCATCAACTGCGAAAGCTGCCAGCACAGCGCCTTCATCAGCGTGACCTCGGTCGCCATCTCCACCAGCTTTTGCTGGATGAGCTGGAAGCCCGCAATCGGCTTGCCAAACTGCTCACGATGCAGCGCATAATCGAGCGCATATTCAAAGGCGGCTGTTGCACAGCCTGCCGCTTCCCAGGCCACGCCGTAGCGCCCCATACCCAACACCTGCGCTGTATGCTTGAAGCTGGTCACATTTTCCAGGCGGTTGGCGACAGGCACGCGCACATTGTCCAGCGTGATATCGGCGTTCAGGATGGCTCGCTTGCCGACCTTGCCCCAGATATCCTTGATCGTAACGCCTTCTACCGTCTGCGGGTCTTCGATCACGAAGCCGCCAAATTTGCCATCGTCATCCCGCGCCCAGATGATGAGAATGCCCGCAATCGAGGCATTGCCGATCCAGCGTTTTGCGCCATTGAGGATGTAGTGATCGCCATCGCGGGTGGCAGTGGTCTTGATCTGTACCGCGTTTGAGCCAACGTCGGGTTCGGTCAGGCCAAATGCGCCGATTTTTTCCATACGGCTCATGGTGGGTAGCCAGCGATCTTTTTGCTCCTCGGAGCCGAGCAAGCCAATTGACCCCATCGCCAGCCCGGAATGCACGCCGAAGAACGTGCCAATCGAGCCATCGCCCTTCGCCAATTCGTAAATCGTCAGCCCCATCTCGACAAAATCGAGACCTGCGCCGCCGTGTGTGCCAATCGGCCCGCCGATGATGCCGACATCGCGCAGTTTCATGGCGATATCGTGCGGGAAGATGGCTTTTTCCCAGTAGGGATTGATATCCGGGATCACTACCGTCTGCACATAATCGCGCACGCGGTCTCGCGTCTCGCGCTGCTTGTCGGTCAGGTAATCATCAAACTTAAAATAATCGAAGGCGGCGATCTGGGTCTTCAGCGATGGGACGGAGGAGGTCATGCGCTCGTGCTCCACACAAATAATCAAACGGTGATTTGATTTATCATAGCAGAAATCGAATCGAGATTCAATTATTTTTTGGTGAAAAAGGGCACAGTCTTTGTGTGCCCACGATTGGCATGTTTTCTCAGCTCCCTCACCTCTCGCGCCTTTGTAGGAGAGGTGAGGGGCACAAGAGCCTTTAGGACGCGTTTAAAAATAAAGTCGCAGAATGTACATCAGACGATCCATCTAGAACTCTGCGGAGTTGTTTTTGAACGTGTCCTTAGCTTTGCAATGCACGCTGTTTGATGCTGACAGATGTTGGCGGATGAGCCAATTCTGCGGGCAGAGGCGCTTGTGTGATCCATGCCCGCACCATCGCCGTAAACAGGGGTGGATTTTCGCCGTTCCAGCCATGATGCAGATGGGGCGCGATGCGGGCTTCGGCCTGGGGCAGCGTGCTGGCAATGATCGGGAGTGAGTCGCGGATCAGGGCGACTTCGCTGCCGCCCGCACTCACCAGAACGGGCACAGTCACCTGCTTCAGATTGGCGGGCAGATGGTAATGCAGCAGCTCATCAAAGATTTTCAGGAGCGTCTTGCGGGACATGGCGCGGGCACTCTCTATGTAATAGGGCATCACATCGTCCGGGATTTGCAGCATCTTCGCCTGCTGTTTGATAAACCAGGAATACTGCATTAACACGGACATTACTTGGATTTGAAGCGTCATCAGCGTAGGATTGGGCAGCGGCACAGCCGTCACGCCGCTCAAGACCGCCCGCTCCACGCAGGCGCTATGACGCGAGAGCAGCCCAAGCGTTACATACGCGCCAAGCGACAGGCCGACCACGAAGGCTTTTTGCTGTGTCGCCTGTTCGCGAATGATGCCTGCCACCTGATCGGCTGTATCCGCCATTGAGATCCAGGGAATATGATTGCTTTTGCCGTGCCCTGGCATATCGATATTGAGACAGTGGAAGTCTTGCAGGGCATCGATTTGTGCCTGCCACATCCAGCCGCTGGTGCCTGCCCCATGCAAAAAGACAATCGTAGGCGTGCCCCGGGTTCTGCTTTCATTCACGTAGAGAGACATACAACATCCTTTGGTCAATCATCGACAAAGCCCATGAGGGCGAAAATATAGCGTTTGCGTGAGTCGTCATCGGTGCGCCCGATATAGGGGGAAATGAGTGCCTGTACCTGTTCGGACAGCGCATATCGTTCGGATTCCGTCAGCATCACAGGCACTTTGCTGTAGAAGACATCCTGCGATGAGATGGCGCGGCCATCGGCTTTGCCCAGAATTTTTGAAAAATCCTGGATGAGCGATGAGAGAAACACCATGAAATAACGCATGTGATCCTCATTGCTGAGGGCAGCCATCTCCTCGGGGGTCAATCGCCCTGCTCCCTCCACCAGTTGATAGACTTTTTCGACGGTGCCACGCACCGGACGCTCCTCCACAATGGCAAGGATGCCGGCATTCACCAGGGTGTTGAGATGCCGATACAGCGATGTCAGCGGCACATCTGTCAGATCAGCGGCGATCTGCCCCGGCGTGAGTGATTGGTCTACCAGGGCCATCAAAATACGCATCCGTATGGGATGCAGGATCAAATCAATCTTCGACATGGGCTCATTGCTTTCATTTTTGATTATATTACCAAATTTGGAAATAATCAAGAGAGTAATTCCCAAATTTGGAAATGATTTATACATCATATGAAACGCCAGATACAGCACTCTCATCTTCATCTATGCTGCTGGATGTCTAAAACCCCCACCTATGCGCTTGACGCTGTGACCCTCTCTCCCCTATCATCCACGCGCTCACCCAAACGAAGAGTTCTCATGTCTGCCACCATCGCCACAAAAACCACGCGCAATGCCCTGGTGCTCATTGTGTCCAGCGTCTTTACCCGCGCCATTCTGCTCCTCTGGCAGATTGGCCTGACCACCGCGCTCGGCCCGGAGGTGAGCGGCATTTACACCACTGTGCAGAGTTTGATGGCGGTCAGCACGGCTGTCGTCGGCTTTGGCCTGGGCATCATCCTCATCCGCGATGTGGCGCGTGAGCCGCAAAAAATCAGCCAGTATTGGACATCCATCCTCTTTCTGCAAACGGTGCTCGGACTGCTGGCCTATGTGATGTCCGTCGGGGCGGCGCTGCTGGCGGGCTACAGCGATATCATCGTCGCCTACACCGCGATTGGCGGCCTGAGCCTGATGATTGATATCTTTGGCACGATGGCGAGTGATCTGCTCGTGGCCCAGGAACGCATGACAATCAAATCCGTCATCGAGGTCGGGCATATCATCATTCGCGTGCTGTCAGCAGCGGTGTTTTTGCGCCTGGGCTGGGGCGTGATGGGCGTCTACATCGCCACCCTCGCCACAGGCATCATCCGTTCGGCGCTGTTCTGGGCTGTGCATCTCACGCAGGGCTTTCGTCCGTCTATGCCGCTGGATCGGGCGCTGACATGGCGGCTCTTCTGGAACGCTGCACCTCTCGCAGTGGCCTCGTTTTTCAATCTGCTGTATCAACACATCGATAAACTGATTACAACGGCGCTGCTCGGCGAGAAGAGCACGGGCTATATCGGGCCAGCCTTCACCATCAGCCAGGGCGTGATCGAAGTGCTCAACACGACGATTTTGATCTCGCTCTTTCCCTATATGTCGCGCCAGTACGTGGCCGATGAGCAGGGCTATGGCGAGCGCGTGGCGACTCTGCTGCGCCTGATGTTCGTCTTCTCGCTACCTGTGGCCGTGACGATTACACTGTTTGCCGAGCCGATTGTGCTGCTGATCTTCAAAGCGCCGTTTGCGCCTACGATTGGCGTCCTCCGCATCCTGATCTGGTTTGCCTTCCTCACGATGATCGGCAATGTGCTGGTGCAGGCGCTCCAGGTGCAAAATCGCCAGCGGCGCGTGCTGTGGATTCGTCTGGTCGGGCTTGTCATCAACGTGATCTTCACCGTCGCGGTGCTGCTGGCCTTCCGTGATCCGCAGGGCGCGGCACTATCGGCGGTGGTGACGCAGGCGCTGGTGTTGGGGCTGCTGCTGCTGCAATTCCCGGAGATGATTTCAGGGCGCAGTGAAAAACGTAAATCGAAGCCCACGCTGATGGGGAGATTGGGTCAGTTCCCCGAATTTGTGTCGGATATTATGCCGGGGATACGCTATACCGTTCGCATCAGCCTCATGGCGGTCATCAGCGGTGCGGTGATGCTGCTGTTCGGGCGCATCCATTTTATCGTGGGCAGTTTCGTCGGCCTGCTGGTGTATGCGGCGCTCATCTGGCGCGGCGGGCTGGCGGATACAGACAGGGCGCTGGTGCGACAGATTATAGCGGTGATTCCGGGCACGGCGTGGCTGCGGGCGCGGATAGCGGGGCGACTCTGATAGACAATAAATATTGTTATCTTTGATGAAACAGGCCGCTTGGGGGAGATGTAAATCCTCTCAGAGCGCCTTAAAACAAAGCCGCAGTACGATTATGCTATGATAACCGTGTTTACGAACTGTGTGAAAACGGTCTACCAGGAGGTAGGAATGAGTCTCTCATCCGTTGACCCGATAAACCCAACTGACGCTGTGCCGCCTGCTCTCCCGCTTGTGCCCGCCGACACTGTGCCCCTGGTGTCGTCAACATCGGGGGCCGCGCTGGTTGAGACAGCAGCGCCCGCCGCCGCA
This sequence comes from Anaerolineae bacterium, assembly GCA_034436915.1. Classification (GTDB taxonomy): domain Bacteria; phylum Chloroflexota; class Anaerolineae; order Aggregatilineales; family Phototrophicaceae; genus JALHOR01. The sequence continues at coordinate 877 of DAOTUR010000754.1, read as the reverse complement.
AATGCCCCTGCACAGACACCGCCCCAACTCATCGAGGTCAAGCCACCTTCGCCCTGGGATCGCTTCTGGAGCCTGCTGCGCCTGGGGCCAACAGGCGTCTTTCTGCGCCTGTACGACCAATTCATGCGGAAGATGTCAGGCACGCCGGTCTGGAAGTACAGCCGCATCACGCCCAATCTGTATGTGGGCGGGCAGCACGTCAATTTGAAAGGCATGGATCAGGAAGGCATCACGGCCATCGTCAACATGCGCGAAGATTATTACAGCGATGAAAAGCGCGGCATTGGCGGCAAGCGGCATTTGCATCTGGCGACCCGTGATAACACCCCGCCCACGCTTGCGATGCTGGATCAAGGCGCGGATTTCATTCATCAGGAGATCAACACGGGCGGCAAGGTGTACATCCACTGCGGCGTTGGCATTGGGCGTGCGCCCTCGATGGCGGCAGCGTATTTCATCAAATATGAAAATATGGCGGCGGCGGAGGCTATGGGCTTGATTCGCAAAACGCGGCCCTTTATTCATCTCACGTCCAAGCAGTATGCTCAACTTGATACGTTTGAGGAGGTCACGCGCAAAGCCAAAAAAGACGTGGGCGACTCGACGACACCACAGCCGATCAGCCCGGAAGCCAAAGAGAATATTGTTCTTACGAAATGAGTTCCCTCGCGGTCTTGAACCGACGGAAACACCCGCATCGTGGGAGGCGGGTGTTTCCGTGTCTGGTGCTCATGTGATTTCCCCTCACCGCCGGCCCCTGTAATCATTCACCTCTCCGTGCGACAAAGGCCCTCGTAGGGGCGCGATGTATCGCGCCCTGATTGATTTATAGGGGATTTGGCTTGGGCAGGATGCATCCTGCCCCTACGAACCTAAA
>DAOTUR010000753.1:0-1692 GCA_034436915.1 Anaerolineae bacterium | reverse complement strand
AGCTCAGCCCGCTGATTCTCATCCTCAAGCGGCATATCGAGCGTTTCCTGAGCCTTGTTGATCAACGCCGCAAACAGCCGGATGCTGTCTTCATCATCCATATCCCAGCGAAAGGGCGCTAAGGTGGCCCGCGCAGCAAATAAGCGCGACAGCTGCTCGTTGGAGTCTAAAACGGTCTCAACAGAGCCTTCCGTTCCGACCACGATCATGCACACGCCGGTTTCTTTGATGAGAGCTTTAAGCCACTCCGACAGATTTTGCATGTGGCCGTAGTTGGAACGAATCAAATGCTGAAAATCATCCAGTAAAATCAGCCGAATCTGGCAGTGACGGATATAACGCTTCAAACGCGATTTGGCTTCCCAGAGCACCCGGATTTTATGTGAAGCGGGGTCTTTCAGGTATTCCAGCATTTGCGCCACCATATCTTTAATGGTCGGATTGTCCGGCGTTGGCACGTAAAGGGCATCGATTTGTGTGCCGAAGCTGACCTGTGTGCGTGGAAAATGAGACAAATAATCCTTAACCAGGGTCGTCTTGCCCGCCCCAGTGGGTCCTTCAAGCGACATACAGTGCGGTTCACCTGTAATACGCGTCATTTGTAAGCATTCTTGAATCTGCTCATGGAGAGAGCGAAACCGGGGATGACGGATCACAACCGCATTGGGCAGTTCAGGAATGACATTCAAGTGATTTAAATAAGGTGTCATGGCTCTCCCTTTCATACTCTCACGACTTCAAATCAGACAGACGCGGGCCAATCTCCCAGCCTTCATCCGAGATGGTGCCAATCAAGCGATTCAACCTGGCAAGCTGCTGAGCTCTGACGTCGCTATCAGAGTCACTGGTGTTCTGGAGCGCGACCGCCCCATTGTGTTGAACGGCGTTCCAACGGGCTTTTTTCTTGCGGGTGGTTCGGGGCGACGCCGAACGGCTTTGTTCCACCATCTGATTAATCCGCTCACGCGCCCGACCCAGGGCGGCTGCATCAACCTGCCCTTCTGTTTGCCGGGCCTCTTTACGAATGACCCGATGCTTCCACAGCGAGAGATTGTGGGTGTAGGATTGATCGAGGGCTGGAATCTCAATGTAGCGTTTTTCAAAGGGATCAAAAATGTGGATGCGGCTCAGATTATCGGGGTGATACTTGACTTTGACCGCTTGACCATCCAGTTTTGCACGCAAGGCCGCCAGCGATCCCTGTCTCACCAGGTTATAGCGTAACCCCTCCAGATGAATCCCTGAATGCTGTAACGTCCGTGTTGTCGTACGGCCCAGTAAGATGTAAAGCGCCTCTTGATTGGCAGGCAGACGCGGGGTGAAACCTTCCTTTAAAGCCGCCTCCCAGCGTTGGGCGGGAACAGCTTGAAGCCCACTGTGCAGGCTTTGCGCATAGATATCAATGATGTAGGTGTAGAAAATCCGCTTGAGAGTCGCAAGCGTGAGCACAGCATTCTCAACACTCCTGTAATCGCCCCGCTCCTGAACATTGGAAAAGGTTGTCCCCGGCAGGCCGTGAAGTAATCCAACATTATAGGTGCGAAAGGCCCGTTCAACGCCGGCTTTGAATTCAGGCATACGGACGGGGGCATGAATTAACCGTATCCCAAGCGACTGACAGACATCTTGCAGGTCATGGCCTATAAATTCTTTGCCATTATCGACCACCAGGGTATCGAACAGTCCATATGC
>DAOTUR010000752.1:0-3405 GCA_034436915.1 Anaerolineae bacterium | reverse complement strand
CACGGTGGCGACCTGTTGTAACCAATCATCAAGATTAAGAGTCGGCACGAGGGCGTGCAGAATCCTGAGATCAATCTCACGCCCGCCCACAGCAGCAGCGATCATAAGATGGCAGGCCGATTCAGGCACAGTGTTCAAACGCCGCTGCACAACAGTACGGATGCCACCGGAAAACACATGCTCCGGCAGCGTTTTGCGCCCAATATCCGCCAGTTGGCCCGCGTCTTCCGCCAGCGCACGCACCACCTCGACAATAAAGAAGACATTGCCCTCCGTCTCGCGCCGCAGCAACTCCACGACAGGCTGCGATTTGCCAACCTCGCCGAGCATTGATGCGCTCAACGCTTCAATCGATGCAGGCGCGAGGCGTTCAAGTTTGATATGCCGGAGCATGGGTAACTCAGACGCGAGGCTTGACCGTTCGTCATCGCGGTACGTGCCAATAATTAACAGCGGCAGATGCGGACACAGATCGTTGAGCCGCCGCAGCAACATGAGGCTGTCATCGGCCCAATGCAAATCTTCCAGCAGAAGCACCGTCAGATTTTTCTGCTGGCGAAACAAGGTCTCAATGACGGAGAGCAGGCGCAGCGGGAGAGAATGGGCATCAATGGCGGGTGAATCCGACACATCCCGACCTAACAGCGTCTTGATATCAGGAATCAGCGGCTTGAGGACGGCGGCGGCAAAATCGCTGATATCAGTCTGTAAAATCAGCCAGCGCAGGATATCGCGCCACATCTGATACGGCAGGCCACCCTCCGCAATCGCCTGCCCGCGCAAAACAGAGGCTCCGTCGACCAGTGCTTGTGTCCGCACTTCATCCAGCAGGCGCGATTTGCCAACCCCGCTTTCACCGCCGACCAACCAGGCACTCCCCTCGCCATCACGAGCGCTGTTCAGGGCCTCACGCAGGATGTGAAGCTCCTTCTCTCGCCCCACAAAATGAGCGGCCTGAAGAAAACTTTCACGGACAGCCTGAGTTTCTGCCGGGCGTGGGGTGGCCGTTGCATCACACAGCGCCGCTATCACATCGCTGGCAGCGGCGTATCGCTCTTCGGGCTGTTTTTGCAGCAAGCGCATGACAACAGTGTGCAGAGGATGACCGATGATGGCAGCGTCATCAGGCATAGACCGTGCGATTTTGTACATCAGCGCATATTTATTGGTTCCATCAAAGGGGAGACGACCTGTGAGCAGTTGATATAGCATGACACCCACCGCGTACAAATCCGTCGCCACACTGACAGGCGTGCCAACGAAGATTTCCGGGGCCATATACGACAGGGTTCCCGCCGGGCTGCTGTTCGGGTTGAGGCGTTCACGGGCGGCGGCCAGCCCAAAATCAAGCACTTTCACCTGATCATTGACGATCATCACATTGTCGGGCTTGAGATCACGGTGGATGATGCCGCGTTGATGAAGATAGGTCAGGGCTTGCAGCATCTGAATCAGCAGTTCTACCTGCTGCTCAAGCGATTTCTCCTGTGCGTAGGTCACAAAGGGCTGCGCCTGTTCCAGCAGTTCGAGCGTGAAATAGGGTTCGCGGGCCTGATCAAACCCATAATCCAGCACGCTAATAATATGCGGATGCCGCAGCGAGGCCAGCACTTTGAATTCCTGTGCCAGCGCATAATGTACCGTGTTCGTCTGGGCTGGGGTAGTGGCACGGGACAACAGCACCTGCTTGAGAGCGACATCATGCCCCGCGAGGCGATCATGCGCCTGATACACGGCCCCCATCCCGCCCCGCCCGATTTCAGCCAGCAGGATATAGCGATTGCCAATCGTTCGAGTTCCAAGCACCATATTCCAGCTCTCCAAAGTGTCGAGTGATTGAGGGATGCGTTATGAGACGACTCGCGCTGGCAATCACTCTACGATGCTATCGTATGTTGAGTTTTGATCGGTTTTATGCGGATCGCGACCCAAATCAGGGCCATCCACGACTCAGATATTATCTGTTGTTAGAGATAAGTCTTGTCTCAATTCTATGTCAGGATGTTGAATCAAACGATACGATTTGAAATGCTTAAGATCGAGGGATAAAATCGGTGCTCATTGGAGACAACCACAGGAGAATACGGGTGAAGATGCCTCAGCCAGGAACCAGCATTGGGCCGTATACCATTGTCAAACTGCTCGGCCAGGGCAATATGGGGGCCGTCTATGAAGCTGTCGATCCCATCACTGATCAGACCGTCGCGCTCAAGATCACACACCCGGAATATGACGTCAGCGAACGCTTTCTCATCCGTTTTGAGCGATGGCTGGAATTCAAATCGTTCAGCCCGCTTGAGGTTCTGACAATCCTTGCGCCGCTGTGCGATGCGCTGGATTATGCCCATACTCGCAACATCCTGCACCGAGATGTGAAGCCTAGTACACGTTGGCGGAAGTTCACAAGCATTTCGTTCAGTCTCTTTTAGCTAAAGTTCGCTATTTTAATTGCTTATCGACTTCCGCAAAGCTGTACTAGCAACATCCTTGTCGATATGACGAACGACGAGCCGATCATTTACCTCTCCGATTTCGGCTTGAGCAAAGTCCTGGGTATGACATCGCTCACCGAGACACAAACCCAGGTTGGGACACCCAGTTACATGTCGCCGGAGCAGATAACAGATATACCCCTGACACCTGCCAGCGATGTGTATGCCCTGACAATCGTGGTCTATGAAACCCTGCTGCATCAACTCTCCTTCGATGTGGACTCCAGTTTTGCCATGACGGTCGCCCATATCGAGGGAATTCCGCGCCGCCCATCCGACATTGCCGTCAACTTTCCCGCCGCATTGGAGAGTGTCCTGCTGCGCGGATTGGCAAAAGACCCGCTTGATCGCTACGCCTCAGCCCGATTGTTTTACGAGGCATTTGTTCAAGCCGTATCGTCTCTGACAGAGGACGAGCGACATATGGTGTATCAATATATTTGAATACTATGTCACGCTGATCATGGTGGTGATGGATACGTTATATAACCAGTGGTGCAAGTCATAAATTTAAGGTGGGATTGTCGTAGGGGCGCGATGCATCGCGCCCCATATGCACCAACTTAAGCAAATCGAACCTTCTCGATCTCTCTTATGCCCTGTCGTCAGGGGTTGAAAACCCCTGCCTTGCCTTTTGCGGGACTGAAAGTCCCGCTGAAACAGTTTTTTTGGGCGTGTTTGGGCGGGGTTTTCAACCCCGCAAGACGGGAGACAGGGACTTTCAGTCCCTGGCGCAAGCGATTTGCCGCGTCTTTGGCCCAGAATGAGCAGAAAATCCTTAAGTTGGTGTATATGGGGCGCGATATATCGCGCCCCTACAAAGACGCTTTAGCCCATTAAGAACTCTTGGCGATCAGAAATCGAGCTTCCGAATTTGATTTCCTGAACCAAAACGATCACAAAATCGAGATAT
>DAOTUR010000751.1:0-13718 GCA_034436915.1 Anaerolineae bacterium | reverse complement strand
GTGCGGGCCAATTCTGACGTGATCTGATACAGCGTATCGAGGCGATCACGCTCCTGTTCCAGTTCTTCAGTGCGCTGCTCCACCAGACGATTGAGATCAGCGGCGAAGTTGGTCGTCTTCTCAAACAGGCGGGCGTTCTGAATGGCCGCGCCTAACTGTGAGCCGACGGTGGTCAGAATTCGATCATCGTGCAAACTGAACGCACGACTGCGCATGGTGTTGCGAATTGCCAGCACGCCCAACGCCTGATCGCCCGATTTGACCGGCACGCCCATGTAGCTCTTGGCCTCGCCTTCGCCGTTGGTGATACCCATGCTCTTACGCAGTTCCGCCGGGCTGAAATAATCGGCCCCCAGACTGAGCGTGTGCTTGCGCTTGATGATGTACGAGACCTCATCCGTCCCCAGCGGGCGCGGCGGAATATAGAACTCCGTCGTGCCGCGAACGGCCAGCGGGAAGGTGATCATATTGTTGGTCGCATCGAAGAGCGCCAGATACATCTCTTCGGCCTTCGTCACGGCGGGAACCTGCTCACGGATGATTGGCAGCATGTCCGCCAGCTTGAGCGTGGACGACACCGCTTGCGACAGCGCGTTGATCGTCAGCAGCTCTTCAAAGCGAGCTGTCGTCTCGGTGGACAGACGGGCATTTTCAATCGCCACTGCCACCTGTGATCCCAGAGCACGCGCCAGACGGACTTTTTGCTGTGTCAGCGTTTGCTCATCATTAGAGGTCTGTTCCAACTGGATCAGGCCGATGGACTGCTCACGCACGACCAGCGGCACGAACATACGCGCCCCGAAGCCATCCTGACGCAGTTCATAGATTTCGCTCATATACAGCGGCGTCTCGGCCCCACTGCGCTCGGTATCGACGATCACGACCACATCGCGCTGCTTCAAGGTACGCTGACGGGCGGGATAATCGAGCAGGTTGTATTTACGGCCTTTGACCATGTTGACAGGCACGCCGCCCGCACGATCCACCGAGAACTGAACATCGAGTTCGTTATCAACCTCGTCCCAGATCATGATGGTACAGGTTTCCATCTCCAGGGCGCTCAACATCAGTTCCGCAACGGTGCGGAAGACCTCGCTGACATCACGGGTGAGCGCGGTGGCCTGGGCCGCTTCCAGCAGCGTCCCCAGTTCGTTGGTGCGCTCAAACGTCTGCTCGAACAGATCGGCATTGGCAAGCGCAATCGCCACCTGGCTGGCAAAGGCGAAGGCGACGTTGTGCTCATGGCGGCTCTCGTAGAAGCCTGTCTCGGTCTTTGCCAGCACCAGCAGCCCGACAACGTGACCCTGATTGACCAGCGGCACGCCCATCCAACTGTAGAAGGCTTCATCAGGCAGGACACGCGGTGCGGCCATCATCGGGATATCCCCGCTCAGGCTGACCACGCGCTGCGACTCGACAATTTGCTGGATGCGCTCATCTTCCGCGATCAGCGTGCGAACCTCGCCCATATGGGTGAGATCGCCGCCCGACTCGCCTTCCAGCACCATATAGGAGCCGTTGCGCCGCCAGATCATCATGACATCAAACGGGATGATCCAGCCCATTTCATCCAGCGCCAGATTGATGACTTCTTCACGTTCCAGCGCCGCCGTGATGCGGGTCGAGACATCGGTCAGCGCGGCCAACTGATTGGCGCGGCTTTCGATGGCCTGTTCCAGCTTGGTGCGTTCCGTCACATCTTCCACCAGCAGCACCGCCCCGCGCACCTTTTCACCGGAGCGCAGCGGATACAGATAGAAGTTGCGGACGGTCATCTCCGTCCCCTCGGTGGAAGTCTGGTTCAGGCGCTCACGCGGTTGGCCCAATTCCAGCACATCGCGCAGATCATCCTTGATGTAATCGGCCAGTTCGGGACGATAGCCGAACAGGTCTTGCAGACGGGCGCTGTCATCCCAGCCGTAGGCTTCACGCATGAAGGCATTGACGGTGATGATGCGGCCTGAGTAATCGAGCACGACGATGCCCTGCTGGATCGACTCAACAACGGAGCGGTTGAGGATTTGCAGGTTGACCGCTTGATTGAAAAGGCGGGCATTTTGCACCGAACTCCCGACCAACTGCGCGGTACGCAGGACGAGACTTTGCATTTCCATCTCGATCAGGGTGCGGCGTTCACGGCTGCCGATGTGCAGAACGCCCATGCATTCACCGCCCGCCACCAGCGGCACGATGAAGCTGGATTGTTCGCCTATGGCATACCAGGATTTGAGATCGGCATACTGCTTCAACTCAGGCTCACCGAGCGTGTAGAGATGCTCTTTGCGCTCAGCAAACACAATGCCCAACGCTGTGCCTTCCAGCGTCTTGCGCTGTTCCTGCGTCACGTCCATTGTGCCGCGAGCATTCGGCACAACCTTGATATATTCAAATGGCTGATCTTCCGTCCCAGCCAATGCCAGTGTCAGGCGACTGAGGGGCAGCATATCCTTCATGCCGTTGGCGATGGCGCGGCCAATTTCCGCCACATCCAGCGAACTCGCCACCGCATTGAGCATTTCGTTGAGACGGTTTTCCATCTCGGCGCTGCGGCGGCTCTCAAGGAAGAGGCGCGTGTTCTCCACCATCGTCGCGGCCTGATGGCCGAAGATTTCCAGCACTTCCAGCGTCGAGCGATCCGGGCGGCGGTTGTCATACGGGCGATCCAGCACCATGAGGCCGATGAGGTTGCCCATCTGCCCCTTGATGACGACCAGCAGCATATCGCCCTCGTGCCACATGTCACGGGAGGTGGCGACCATCTCGCGGTTGTTCGGGAAGTTTGTGCTCAGGGCATTGACGCCCTCAATCTTCCAATCGGCCATCTTTTCCGCCGGGAAGAAATACGTCTCGCTGAAGCGATAATCCTCTTTGAGCATGTCTTGCAGCGTGTCATACGACAGCACGTCGCCTTTGCTCGCCTGGAAGATGTCCAGTGGCAGACCCGCATGTGCCGTCCGCATCAGCAGTCTTTCGCGCTCATCGAACATCAGCATCAGCACCGTATCGTAGCCGACACTTTGCTGCACGCTGTAGGCAATCGCTTCCAGCACCATATCCGGCTCGGTGTTGGATTGCAGCATGTGTCCGAGTTCAAAGATACGATTCAACTGATCGACGCGCTGGCGCAGACGCTGACCACGTTCAATCTGCTGCTGATAATACTGGGCATTCTGATAGCCCAATGACGCCTTCGAGCCGAGCGTGAGCATGAAGCCCGCCGCACGATCACTGAAATGATGCACGTCTTTGTGATAAGCGTGCAAAACGCCGACGATTTGATCGAGATAGGTGAAGGCAATCGCCAGCGCGGAACGGGCATAGGCGGGTTCGGGCTTCATGCCGGACTCGCCGTAATTGGAGATCATCACCGGGGCCGAGACGCGCCGAATCGCTTCCAACTCAATTTGTGAGAGCGAGTTCGCCATCGAGAGCGCCCCACCCACACGGCGCAAAATCTCCGGTGTCGCAGGATCGGCCCAGGTCGCAGGTTCTTGCAGCAGCACAATCGTCGTGTCATTGGCGTCGGTGGCGTTTTGCAGTTCCTGGCGGATAACCGTCAGAATACTTTCCAGCTCCACCGTCCCCGACAGCTCGTTGCTGATACGGGCGATGGCGTCGAGTTCTTCCATGCGGCGGCGCAGGTTCTCACCTGTGGCTTCATAGAGGAGGAGACGTTCCAGCGCAGGCGCAATCTGGGCCGCCACCGTACTCAGGGCGATGATATCATCCTGCGTGTATGGGCGGTTGAGACGATTGGCAACGCACAATTCACCCAGGTTGCGATCACCCAGGGACAGCGGCACAACAATCGCGGAATTCATGATGAAGGTCTGTGCCAGCTTGCGATACATCGGCAGCACATACTTCTCATTGGCAATGTCATTGGTGATGAAGGGATGGCCCGACACCGCCGGAATATTTTGATAGCCTGCCGCCGCCAAATCCTGCGCCACCGCTTCTGTCACGGCTGCGCCATAGACCCAGCGCGGATATGTGATCAAGCTGTTGGTGGTGCTGTCAATGACGTTGATGTAGACCACCGGGCTGCCCATATAGCGGCTGATTTCCGCCAGCACAGGCTGGAACGACTGCTCCGTCGTGAGCACAGAGCCGGCCTGCTCTGCCACGCGGCGCAAAATATCGGCCTGCTCCGCCCGCAGCCGCACCTCGCGGTACAGGCGGGCGTTTTCCACAATCGCCCCGGCTTGCGTGGCGAAGATTTGCAGCAAACGGGTGTCTTTGCTGGTGTAATCGCTGTCATCGATCTTGTTGGAGACCTGCACCACTCCCAGGCGGCGGCCACCTGCGGCCATCACCGCGATGAGTGTCTTCCGCACGCCCGTCGCTTCGGACATCGCATCCAGGCCCGCGGCATACACCAACGGATCGGTGGACACACGGTTGCTGAGCCACGCTTCCTCGTCCGTCCAGATCTCTTCCATCACCGAGCCAAGCGGCAGGTTGATGCGATAATACTGCACGAGCGATTCATCAATGCCAAAGAACGGCATCTGCGCGATCAGCGCCCTTTCCTTCGCATCAAATAGAAGAATGCCGCACATGGTACTTTTCATCAGGCGGGCAATCCGCTCGGTGATCTCGGCGTAAAACTCCCCTTCATGGCTCAATGCGCCGATGGCGTGGGTCATCTCCTGCAAGCCAAGCAGTTCGTTATCGATCAACTGCTCGCGCTGATACAGGCGAATGTTCTCGACCACCAGCGCGGCCTGGCTCGATAGCACCCGTAGATTTTGCACATCTGACGGAGTGAAGCCCGATCCACGACGATTACTCACTGCCAGGATGCCAATGCGTTCCCCGGCCACTTGCAGCGGGATCAGCGCGGTATTGCGGACGCCAATCGTTTCGAGCAGCGGTTTGAGGCCCAGGGCTTCAGCCAGGGGTTCATCCGAGACATCGTTCGACACCCAGTAGGGCTGATGATGCCAGATATCATCCTGCGGGCTGTCAATGCCCAGGGGAATCGTGAGATGCGAGGCAATCTGATCAATCAGGCCGTGAAAGGGAAGCTGTGGCACAAGTTCATGCCGCCCGCTGTCATACAGGTAAATGCCGCTGTATTCCGCATCCACCAGTTTAGCGATGCGCTCATTGAGCATGGCATAGACAGGCGTAGACTCACGGCCCGCTTTGGGCTGTTCCGCGATCTGCTGGAGGCTGGCAATATCCCGAATACGCTCTTCCTGGCGGGAATAAGCGAGGGCATTTTCAATCACCGTGATGAGCGTGCGGCTGACAACTTGCAGCATCGCCAGCGTGCTCGGCGTGTAGCGATCCTCAACCTGATTGAAGAGCGTCACCGTTCCCACGAAGCGATCATCATGTATCAGCGGCATCGCAACGCTGCTGCGATACGGCGTGCCGACGAGCAAATCGCGCACACTCAAGCTCTGTTCAGTGCCTGTAATGAGCAGCGCCTGACGATGTTCGGCCACCCATCCGGCCAAGCCCTGTCCCAGTCGGTATCCGCCGCCCTGCTCCGCGACAGTCAGCAGGTAAACAGCATCGCCAATCCAACCGCGCTGTACGAGGAAGCGCTGTTTGTCATCCCACAGACAAATTTCGCCCGCATCGGACGGGATATCACGCTTGAGGATTTCAAGCATAAGCTGCATGGCGTTGTCCATGCCGCGACTGAGATCGACCATCTGGCCGATATCATCGATCAACTTCATCGCATTTGAGACGCTGATCTTGTTGGAGACGAGCGCAGTATTATCGCTCATCTCGCGCATCATCACGACGATGTGCATCTCATTTTGCGTGGGGACATATGAGGAGGTGGCTTCAATCCAGCGATCCCCAATGCGGAAGGTGGCCTGCGCTTCACCCGCAAACAGCATCAGGAAATTCTCAGCCGGTTGGGTATGCTGAACAATCTGCTCCAGATCGGGCAAATGCTGCTCAATCGCAAGCCATTGCAGGGCGGTCTCATTGAAGTGCAGCACCTGCCCTTGCAGAGTCGCCACGATGATGCCGGCGTGGGCATCTCCCTGCGGCCCCCCCTTCACATCCAGCCCGCCGCGATAAAAATTTGGGTCTTGCGGATGGGTATACTTTTCACGCTGGTTGAGCCACATGACCATTCCAATAATGGTAATGATGCCCATTGCCAGAATAGCTAATGAAATCCCACTCATATGTTCTGCTCTTCAAGACTCAAAAGCGCCGCCGTTACAGGCAGGGCGGTACAGGACGGATGGGAGGTTCTACCAAGACGTGAGAATACTGGCATCATTCGCGCTGCCCGTGTCGCTGGTTTGTCCACGACGACGGTTGTCCGCTGCCATCTCGGTAATCTCACGAATGTCAGAAAATTGGTGTGTACGGGTCGAGACTGATCCCATCGACATCGACATGAGATCGACTTGTTTTTCAGTGGTGGCATCAGGCACGAGCATATAGCCGCGCTCCCGATCAATGAAGGAGTAATGCTGCTTCACGCGCTCCGTAAACATATCGCGGATCTTATCGACCAGCGTCGTCGGATCGTCCGAATGCGTGATGACGATGAAGTTATCGCGCCCCGGATGCCCCACATAATCATCCGGCGTCCCATGCTGCTCCACCAGTTCACCGAGCAGAATCGCCGTAAAGCGAATGACTTCATCCGCCGCCGTCCAACCGTAGACATCGGAGAACATTTCAAAGCTGGCGATCTTCATATCAATGTACGTCCAGGTGCGGGGATTACGCATGAGTTCACGCAGGTAATCCTCGATCAGGCTGCCGCCGGGCAAATTGGAAATCGCATCCACTTTGCGGCTGCGTTCGGCGCTGTCAATCGCATTCTTGACGCGCAGCTTCAGCTCTTCGATATCGAACGGCTTGGTGATGTAATCATCCGCACCCGATTCGAGGCCAATAATCTTATCGCTGCGTTCGTCCTTTTGCGTCAGGAAGATAATCGGGATATGGCGCGTGCGGGTTGTCGTCCGCAGCTTGCGGCACACATCGTAGCCGCTGATATCGGGTAGATTAATATCCAGAACAATCAGGTTGGGAGCCTGGCGCTGTGTGGCCGCCAATGCATCGCCACCACGTGACGCCACTTCGACTGTGTATCCCTGCCCCCCGAAGTAGATGCGGAGCATGTTGGAAATATCAAAGTCGTCTTCAACTACTAAGATGCGACCCTTGCTCATATCAACCCCTCGCCTTCCAGGAGGACTCGTCACTCACCGATTGTATCTCGGCACTCCTTAACTATAGCTCAGAAATGCCGCTTGTGCATCTTGATTCAGCAACGGTTAGCGATTCCTAACCCCGGTGATGCAGTCCTATTGATGAATTCTAGAACAAAACATCTTTTTTTTGCATTATATTTCGAGTGTATCAGAAATTTCTAACAGTGGTTCTCAATCCTGGCCCTCTGGTACAATCGAAAAAACTATGCATAATGAGACGGTGGACGCCGTTCGTGGGTTGCATATCCCAATAAAATCGTCACACTATCCCCGCGGCTCCATGCCACCAGCAGAAGGGACATCTCAAAACGCTATGTCGATGCAGGCACGGGTTCATGAACAGATTGGTCAATGGTTACAAAAACAAAACACCACACCTCAACCCTCGCCTCGGATCATCGTATTGGCGGCGTCGGCCTGCGCCAATTTAAACGTCCTCAGCTATGTAGCGGAGCATTTCCCGGTTGGCGAAGGGCTGGTGTATGCTGGCTATGAGGAGGTCGCTTGTGATCTCATCACCCCCATTCGACTGTATCAGGACAATCGCCCGGCGCGTTATATCGGGGCGTTGAAATTTCGCTTTCAGACGGACGAGGGCGCGGCTGCATTCGATGTGACGCTCGTTTCGACCTGGGATGAGCATGACAATGACATCTCCCTCATCAGCGTGCCAGAGGAATTAATCCAGGCATGGCTCACGTTTGAAACCGAATGCAGCCGTCTCCTGACCACCGCTGTCGCCTACCGCGATCAGGTGTATATCGTGGGCGGCATGGCGCGTTCGTTTGAGGCGACTGTCGATTGGGATGATATCTATCTCCCGCACGACCTGAAGACCAGCCTCCTCAGTGATGTCGATTCGTTCTTCGATAAAGGCGTCACGATTTATAAAGACCTGAATCTCAAGCCCTTCCGCAAGCTGCTGCTGGCGGGCGACCCTGGCACAGGTAAGACCATGCTGTGCGGGGCGATTGCGCGGCGGGCGCTGCAAAAAGGCCACTTTGTAATTTACGTGTCCGGGTCGAATATCAGCGGCTCGGAGTTCTGGAAGATTCATCAGGCGTTGGAGATTGCATCGCGGGCCAGTTCTCCCACCGTCGTGCTGGTCGAAGAGTTGGATGCCTATCTCAAAGGTGATTCAAAGGCGCAGATGCTCAATGTGCTGGATGGCAGCGAAACGCCGCTCAATCCGCAGGGCACGCTGCTCATCGCCACCACCAATCACCCAGAGCAGATCGACAACCGCGTGATGAAGCGTCCGGGCCGCCTGGATCGCATCTTCATCATCCCCGAATTGAAAGACAGCGACGATGCCCGCGCCATGCTCAAGAAATATCTGGGCAAAGCCTGGAAAGATGAGCACGGTACAATTGTGTCACAGCTTCTGGGGCGTCCAGGGGCGTTTGTGCGCGAAGTCGCGGTCTATGCCCTGACGATGGCGGCCTATCAGCACGAGAACGATCTCACGCTGGCGATGCTGCAAGACTCGCTCGATTCGCTCATCGCGCAGATTGAGGCCAAAGACAATTTCCTGACGGCGCACAAAGATCGCAGCATTGGCCTCCTGACCGAGGAAACGCGCACGTCGCGCCGCCGCCGCAGCGAAGACACACCGTTTTAGAAGCCGTTTGATAATGCCATTCGTTACAAAAAAATGTATTTTGGCGTAGGGACAGGGCCTGCCCTGTCCGTCCATCGCGTGAAAATGGACAGGGCAGGCCCTGTCCCTACACGAATCATGCATAACATTTTGCATTATCAAACGGCTTCTTAGAGATTGGGTTGAACAACTATGACCATGAGGCGCATCCTGTGATGGACGCGCCTTCTGCGTTTGAGGAGGCCACATGGAAGACATGACGATCAAAAAGCAGGGTGATCGCTTGAATATTTATCTCAAGATCACATCGCAGTCAGAGTACAAATCGCATCTTGGCTCGCATCTACTCAAAGACGCCCTCGTCTCGCTGATTGAAGATGCGGATTTGACCGGATGGGAGAAAAACGCGGGTGAATTGGCTCCACAGGAGTTCTTCGCGGCGATCCTGGGCGCTGTCGCTCACCGCTACAATGCCGATCTGCCGCAGCCGATGGATGATGTGGCCTCGCATACCATCCTGCAAGATTTGATCGACCAGCTTCAATCCGAGGATTATCTGTGATCCGATGGCGGCCTGCCGTGTCCGACATTATGGACGAGGCGGGCCTCGTCCCTACACCAACATCTTTAGAGTATGTTTATTTGAGATGGGATTATCGTAGGGGCGACCCATGGATCGCCTCTACAAAAACGCTGTGAACCCTTGTGATCCGACCAGAGAATGCAAAAATCGTGATCCCTATATCGCGCCCCTACAATGTCTCTCCTACCATTTGTCCTCAGCCCGTTCGGCAATTTCGCCGGGGCGCGGATAGAAGCGGCGGTGAACATCGCCCCCATTGACGAAGTGATGATCGCTCTCTTCAAACGCGACGCTGCGCTCTACCACGCGGCGCTGCGGCGAGGCGATGAGCACCACGTCCGACTCAATCATGCGCCCCGGCATCACAATCATGCCCGACCCGATGCGGCAGTTATGCCCGACACCGCTGCCTAACACGATCTGCCCGACCTCGCGCAGCTTGCCATCCCGATCCGCCGCCCGAATAGGCTTTTGCGCCACGAGATTGAAATCGGTGAAGGTATTGCCCGCGCCGACAAAGCTGTTGCGCCCGATGACGCACATCTGCAAACACGTATTTTGCGCGATGATGACATTCTCCATCACCGCCGTGAGATACAGCGCCGCACGGAATGGCAAAAAGCAGTTGTTGGCGACGGTGCTCTGATACAACATGCAGCCCGCATCAATCGAGACGTTATCGCCAATCGTGCAGTTGTCGATGATCACGCCCGCGCCGATGGTGCAGTTACGCCCAATCTTGGCCGGGCCTGCAATCACCGCCGAGGGATCAATCGTGCAGCCATCGCCAATCTCTACGGCACCGGACGCACTGAGAATCTGTTTTTGTTCCAGCACAGCGTGCCATAGCAGGCGCAAACTCGTAAACACGCTGTTGGCAATCCGCCGATCTAGCCGCCCGCTGCGGGCAAAGTTGCCATAGATGATGCTGGCAAAATAGACGTGAACCCAGCTTTCAATCGAAATCACGGCCCGCATTGGCGCATAGTGCGTCAGGTTGCCCTGCTTCATCGTCATGAAATCAGGAACCATGTAGAAGCCCATTTCATGCGCGTCACTGGGGATGACGACGGGCGTAATATCGCGGGTGTAGCCCATTGGAAAATACCACAGATCAATCACATAAATCGGCTTGCCCTGCGGATCAACGCTCTTCTGGATATCCTGGGACAGGGGCAGCGTATACATAGCGAACGCCGGATCATCGGCGGGAAAGGCAGCGCGGCAGGCTCGCTTGGAGCGGCGGGCGGCGGAGAGAAATGCACCCAGGAATTCTCTATCGAACCATAGATTATCGCGGTAGACCACCGATTCGCCCTGCACCGTGACGAGTTCGCTTGAATCGGCAAACACGCCGCGCAGTTCGACGGATTTCCCCATGTAATTGGCGAACAGTTCCTCTTGATGCAGCTTGAGCGGCTGCGTCCCAATCGTCAGCAAACTCGCCGGTTCATTGAACGGCGGGACAAAACGACGATCTTCAATAATATAACGATACATAGGGGACGTCCCAGAATATTACACAGGGTTAGCGAGCGGTTGGATCATAATGTTACACAGGATGAAGAGGATGTGCAAATGAGGAAGACACGCATCATAAGTGTCTCAATCGGATCATTTGTTTTTTGCGATGTTGTTCACCCGTAGGGACATGGCACGCCATGTCCTAATTTGTGGACATGGCACGCCATGTCCCTACAGATGAATATTGTGTGCAGGAGAGAAACGTTTTTGTAGGGGCGCAGCGTGCTGCGCCCTTGATTGGGCATCCGGTTTAATCGGTGCAGCGTGCTGCGCCCCTACAGGTGATATTAATGATTCAAATGCTCAAGCAGGCGTTTTTGGAGGGGTTTTGCGTGCCAAACCCTCCAATTGATACACCCAAAACAAGAATTGCGTGTCTCGCCCTACACACGGCAGATCGGGAATCAAAACCGCGCCTCCCATCCTGCAAAGGCGCGTTAACTCGTCTTATTCAGGAATTCGCTCACCGTGCGGTAGAAGCGTTCCGGCTCATCCATCATCGGGAAGTGACCGGAATTCTCAAACCATGCCTCACGGCTCTGCGGCGCATACTTGAGCAGTACCTTGCCCTGGCGCGGATTGACGATGATATCTTTGCGGCCATAAATCCCCAGCACAGGCACGCGCAGATCGCTCAAGGTTGAGGTGAGATCGGTTTTACGCAGCGTGGCGATGCTCTGGAAGAAGGCATCGGCAGAGACTTTGGACGCATCCTCTTTCACCATGCGATGCAGCGCCGCGCCATTCTTGGCACCCAGATGCGTGATCGCATAGATGAAGGCATCCAGGATGAACGGCATCCGAAACAGCAGATCCGCGATGAATTCATAGCCGGAGAGCTTGAGAAAAGGATTGAGGGAGGCCCCATTGATGGGTGAACCGATCACCGCCACTTTGACGACTTTTTCCGGGTGGCGGTGGGCCATACTCAACGAGACGGTTCCCCCCATCGAGTGACCGATGAGAGGGGCTTTCACGATCCCCAATTTATCCATAAACTGGTTCACGAGTTCGACGTAATGATCCACTGTAAAGCCGGATGCTTTATTCAGGGAGTCGCCAAAGCCAAAGAAATCCAGCGCATACGTGCGGAATTCTTTGCCCAACTCCGAGATGGTATCACGCCAGAGCGCCCACGAGCCGAGCCACCCGTGCAAGAGAATCACAGGGCGTCCTCGTCCGTAGCTCTCGTAATGGACGATCCCAGAGTTAGTCACCAGCGTTGGCACAGCAGCAGTCCTATCGCGTGAGGCGGGGTGTCGAATAATTCTTGAAGTGTACCGATAAGCTGTTTAGCTTTCAGTTTCTTCCAGAATTGTGTAGAGCAGTTCCAGCAGCACATTACGCACGCTGTCGCGCTCTTTCGCCACGCAGGGAAGTAATTTGACTTCTGGTTCAAGCCGCAGGGCAATCCGCAGATCTTCCGGCGTCCAGGCATCCGGATGATCCTGCTTATTGGCCGCCACCACATAGGGGGTCGGCGCATAGGCGCGGAACGTCTCTAGAATGCTCTTGGCTTCGCGGAATGTCTCCGGCTTGGCGCTGTCGACCATAACGATGAACCCCAACATGCCTTCCGCCAGAATCTCCCACATAAAGTCGAAGCGGCGTTGACCGGGAGTGCCGAACAGGTACAGCACGAGATCGTCATCGACGGTAATACGCCCGAAGTCCATTGCAACGGTGGTATTTTCTTTCTCAGACGCCTCTTTGGAAGCCTTTGAGATGGTTTTGTCCGTCGAAACGACATCGATTTCGCTGATGGCCTTGATAAACTCGGTTTTCCCGGAGCTAAAGGGACCCGTGACAACCATTTTAACAGTTTGCATACCTGCCCCGCTTTGTCCTCGTCTCGCAATAAACAAGCACACTGCATCCGATCTGAGACATAAGGGTCTTGATGTGAAGATCGGATATTCGTTCCTGCGTCTTCAGCATCACCGCCTGAGAAGGGCTGTGGGCAAAAGATTTAAAGCCACTGCATTCCACCGATGAAGGTGCAACGCTGAGGGAGTTCTAAGCGGCCCTCATTCCACCCTGATAACCTGAGTTTACGTTACATTGATCTCAGGCGATCAATGAGTTTGCCAATGAGCGCAGCATCGGGCTTACGGGCGGCAGCACGCTGTTGAGCGCGGCCTCCGGCAGCCGTCGTCGGAGCACCCGGTAGGGGCTTCGGCGCGGTTTTGGCAACAATCTCGACCAAACTCGCCTGGCTTAACGCCAGAATCACGCGCTTGATCTCCATTTCCGACATGTTGAGCTGCTTCATAATCATGCGGACGGTGTTCTTGGGGTTCACATACGAGACGACTTTCCATTCGTCGACGTTGAGATGAATCCCTTTGAACTTCTCACGCGGATTTTCTGGAAAGCGTAAGGCCACATCCAGATCTGGAATCAGCTTGTCCAGGTCTTCGATTTCTTTGCGGCGGCGCGTGCCTTCGACAATCACCGGCTGCAAATCAATCGGCACCAAAATCGCGTCGTTTGCCAGTGCCGTTTCATCATCAAAACGGAATGGCCCTTCTGTCCAACCCATCAAGTTATACACCACATCCAGGATATGGGATTTGATGCTGTTGACAATATCGGCCTGCGTCACTGATTTGGCCCCGATGAGACGAACTGCCAAATCCTTGTCGCGGGTATTCTTAGCTCGTTCCCGCAGCAAACGCGCTTGGTCGTCGGTCAGTTTACCTGCTTTATTCAGCAGTGCTACCAACCCTGTGTCCTGGCCGGCAAGAGCGGCATAAACGAGTCGACCCTGGTGAAATGCCACTCGCGCTCGTTCCGCGCCTGG
>DAOTUR010000750.1:0-2274 GCA_034436915.1 Anaerolineae bacterium | reverse complement strand
GCAGCAGGAATGCTCTTTTTCACGCTTGGCCCCAGTCTCTATCAAGGGATGAACGACTTTCGCCTCAGTATCTCGCAGATGATGTATGTGAGCGTACTGAACAGCCTCAACACAAATGCGGGCGATTTCTCGTCGCTGTCGCGGGTGCAGGGGAATGATCTGGCGTTGGGCCCATTGTGTGATTATTTCGATGTGTATTTGCCTGGAGCCACAGGGCCGGGCGTGATTGATGGGTTGGATATTGGGTTGGCCTATTTGCGCGGCCATGCCCAGGATGTGATGGGCTATCCCCAGCCGGTCTATTCGCCGGGCTGTCTGCCGTACTTTCTGAATCCCAATTCGTCAACCTGGGCGGGTGTGGGAGGGACATCCGTGGTGCCGATGGATTGGAATATGACCGGAGGCTACTTTGACAGCGCGACTTCACCCATGACCTGGGACAGCCTGGATGACGCCCAGCGCAAAGGGGCTGTGTCGATGGCGGGGGCCTCGCAGCAGCGGGCGCTCACGGCCTGGCCTCTCATTCTCTTTGGGCTGATCGAGCAGATCGTACATCTTCTGATCACGATTGCGATGGGCATCACGTTTGTGTCCTTTGGCATCGCGATTTTGTTTGCGTTTTTCAAGCGCACCGAGAGCATCGCGCACAGTTTGATCAATCAATGGATTGAACTCATCGTCCAAACAGCGATCATTGCGCTGGTCCAGGCCCTCGTGATGGGTTTCTTTCTGGCCGGAGCCGCCACCGGCAGTGCGCCCGCCATCGTTGGGATTGGGCTGATCTGCCTCGTGTTTATCCTGATCACGCTCTGGTCCGGTGTAAAAGCGGTCTGGAACAGCTTTAATCGTTTGTTCAATGCGATGGGGCAAGTGACCGGGAATGTCATGGTCTCACCCGGATCGATGGCAATCGGGGCTGCGGCCACCGCAGCGGGTGGCGCGGCGCTGGCAACGAGTGTCGGCTCCAATGCCCTGGCCGGGATGAGTGCGCTCAACAGTGGGGCGACCTCGGCGCAAGCGGCTGGATTGATGTTTGGTGGCTTCTCGACGTTGACGGGAGCAGCACGAACACTGACCCATCTCCCAGGATTACGAGGAACGGCCCTGGGGGAAGCCGCAGAACAATTCACCGAAGGGGCGGTGACACAGCAGGTGGCGCAGGATCTGCCTGTCATCGGCCGCGTGGCGGGCCCCATGGTCGGAGCGATGCTGTTAAGTGATCGCGATCCTGAAAACACAGACTACGACAAACACGGACGCGCTGTCTCACGGGCCATGCTGGTCCCGGCTGTGGGCGAAATGCTGGACACCTGGACGCTTCCCAGAAGCACGCGGCAGCGCCGCAATATAGATAACTCTGAGCCAACAGACGAAGCAGAGTCTGAGGATCAAGCGGGCCGCTTCAGCCCTCTCTCACCACGACGCATGGGGATGTTTACACCCCTCTCTCCTGCGGTAGAAACACCCATCCACATGGTCAATGACGCACCGGAAACACAGCGCCAGCGCGAACGCAGCGATTATGCCGCTGAGATGAGGAGTGAAGAGATGGAGCAGCACATCACCGATGTCATGCGCTCATCGCCGCATTCTCAGAGTGGATCGACACAGGCTGGTCCATCTGAGGGGTCACGCCTGGAGGCTGTGGCCGCCCGTTTAGAACAGAGTGCGGAGGCCCTGACTCAGGCCGCCCGGACCCAGATGATGCTGGGTCAACTCAAAGTCAATGGAAGTTCCGATGTTGCGAGTGTGCTCGGTGATGTCATTCGCCTGACCCAGGCTGAGCGGACACAAACAGGCACACAGGCCTTGGCAGGTCTGGATCATTTGACGGTTGGCACACAGATGGCCCAGGTCATGGGCGTCACCCCGGCTGAAGATCAAGCTCCGATTCAGGACAATCTGCATCGTTTTGGACTCTTCACCGATCAAGCTCTGCGCTTGGGACTCTCTGGAACGCAGGCGGAGCAAGTTATCCACGAGGTCAAGACGTCACCCGAGGGGCGCTTATCCGAGCCGACGCGCACGGGCCTGATCGAACAGGTCAGAGCGGAACACAATGTGTCCTATGACACCGCGCGTGAGGATGTCAATCGACTGGAACACCGCGCTCAGATGCTGCCAAATGACATCACAGCCTTTGGTCTGATCCCTGTTCCGCAAATGCCTGTCGAGTCCGGATCACACATCTCGATTGAGCCTGAGATCACGGTTCAACCACACATCAATGTTGTGATCCCAGCGGTCCAGCCAACAGCCGACACGACTTACAAC
>DAOTUR010000749.1:0-6633 GCA_034436915.1 Anaerolineae bacterium | reverse complement strand
AGTTCGACTTTGCACATCAAGCGGCATAAGACAGGGTGGAAATGAGGGTGTCAAATAAGGCTTTTGGAATTTCCACTGTGTCGATGTCCTGGCGGGATGTCTGAAAAGTCGGAACCGCTTGCCACACGTAAAGACGAACCCAAGCCAGGGCATCGGAAAAAGTCGGGAGCGGTTTGGGATACCAGGCCGCCTGGCGTAAAGCCAGCGCGGGGTGAGCGGCAAAGAGATCGTGGGCGATCAGCGTGACCCAGGAAAATAAGCCCAGCAGGAGCGGGGTTGTGCGGGCGATGGCCTTGTCCGACCACTGGCGTTGGGTCTCAAGGCCGAGATGGCGGCGAGCGGCTTCGAAAGTGACTTCAAGCTGCCAGCGTTGGACAAACCAGGCCGGGATTGACGAGGGGTCAGCGGTGGGATCGTTACAGACCAGGGCGGTGGGTTTGTGCAGGCCCTGAGGATCGCGGATCAAGACCCAACGGACAGGAACAGGCGGTTTGCCGTTGTGAAACCACACGGCGGTGTCCGAGACGATGTCCATATCGCGCTGCTGGCCGCCATACCAGGGCAGTGTCACGTTCGTCCAGAGGGTCGTGGGATCCTGTAAAATCTGACTGAGCGTCGGCAAGCGCTGACCTTTTTTGCGCGGACGACCTTTGCCTGAGTAAGCTGGCGCAGGGTCATACAAGGCAGCATCCAGCCGTAAGCGGGTGACAAAGGTCATGCGGATTTGCTGCATCTGATGGAGAAAGTCCAACGCCGCATACTCGCTATCGCCCACCCCCACCAACCGACGGTGCGGCAACCAACGCCTCAGCAGCTTGAACATCTGCCCGCTGCGTTCCAACACAGATTGAGCACGCCGTCCCCGCTGCTCGTAGTACCGTTGGGACGGGGCAAGAACTGTCATGATGGGTAACGCCCAGATCCGTTGGGCAAACGGGATCGGCGTCAGCAACATCAAACTAATCCAGCGTAATCCGCTGGCTTTGACAAAGTGGCTTTTGCTACTGCGCACCGGATCACGATAAATCCCTCTCGCCGCAATCTTGCGACCCCAGCGCCGCTCAATCGTCGGGTCTATCCCAAACACAAGCTCATCGTCCTGCCCAAAAAACGTGCTCAACAGCAGTTTCAGTAAAATCGGCACCATCTCCAGCGGTGACCACACCGCTCGGCTCAACACCTGATGATACTGGGCAAACGACTGGCTCTGGCTTAAGCCCATCACCCGCAAGACTTCGCTCACGACACGTTTTCCTGGCGTTAACACCGCCCCAACCGCCAGCAGTTGGGCTTTCATCCAGGTCGTCACTCCATAAAAACATGACGCAAACGGGTCAATTCGATCTATAATCATACGGGGCAGAGTAAGCATCGCTTTCATCCTTTGTTAGAGGTCTGAAACAGCTTACCCTGCTCCTCCTTTTTCAGCCACCCATGTGCAAAGTCGAACTAAGAGGCCATTGGAAAATTAACTTGTTTAAAATATCCGGGTTATAAAATCGCTTTCAGAAGTGTTTGAGGCCCTATTTTGCCTCGTGTGGCGTTGAAAACTCTGCGCAAAGCGTTATAAAAACACGTATTTAGCAGGGCTGAACAGCACACAATAGAGGAAATGGGTCTTAAAATCTCCACCATTGACGGCGCAAGCAATAGACAATCTAATTTTCCAATGGCTTCTTAGCACCGATCTGTGCTTGTCCGCCGACTACATCCGCGACGATTACAGTCTGCGCTTTCAGATTGAGTTCAATTTCCGTGATGCCAAACAGTCTTGGGGTCTGGAAGACTTCATGAATGTGACCACGCCCGCGGTGACCAATGCCGTCCACCTGTCCTTCCTCATGGTCAACCTGTCGGCGGCGCTGTTGCCTGCCTATCGCCAGCAGCAGCCTGAGTTCAGTGTCCTTGACCTCAAACTTTACTATAGAACCCGCCGTTACGTGGCCGAAACGCTTCACTCTTTGCCTACACCCCCACCGCCAGATGTGCTGTCGCGCTTGTGGCGGCGGCTTTCCTCTTTAGGCAGTCTCCGTGCCTTGTCTCGCTTTCAAGATGCGGCATAATTGGCGAAGGTATTGGAATATATGACGATGATCCTATGATTGAACAGCGACATTTGCGCGACTATTTGCCCAGGAACATTCGTTGCGTGTTGCTCGTGAGTTGATTTATAGTCTGCTGAACCGACACCATTACCAACATAGAGGCCCTATGACGCAATACTCCCAGATTCATCCCTACAGCGTGACGCGCCTTCACAGTGTCGCGCAGGTTTCTTTTGGCTGGATTTCGTCGCTGGCCTGGTCGCCGGATGGCCGTATTCTCGCCATTGGCGGCGGGGCGGGGCTGGCGCTGTACGTCGACAGCTTTGGCGGCACACCGACACAAAGCCTGGAAGAGCACAAAGGGCCGATCAAGGGCCTCGCCTTTAGCCCGGATGGACAATGGCTTGCCACCGCCAGCGCCGATATGACCATCCATCTGTGGCATATCCGCCCAGGACAGCCGCTGCAAGAGCACCTCGTCCTCAAGGGCCACACCAACTCCGTCGAGAGCGTGGCGTTCAGCCCGGACTCATCGCTGCTCGCCAGTGGCAGCACCGACCAAACCGTGAAAATCTGGGATGTGAAGGAAGGCCGCTGTCTCAACACCTATATGGGGCATCGGGATGAAGTCACCTCCGTCGCTTTTGGCCTGAATGGGCATCTGGTGGTCAGCGGGTCGCGGGATCGCAGCGTGCGCCTGTGGGATTTGAAGGCCGAGACAGCCGGGACGATCTTGGGCGAACACGATGATTGGGTGCGTAAGGTATGTGTATCGCCCGGCGGCACGGTTATGGCCTCGGCCAGCAAAGATATGACGGTGCGCCTGTGGGATCTGTATGACGCCCGCCCGTTAATGATTTTGCAAACGCACGTCGGCGGCGCGGACTGCGTGGCCTTCACCCCGGATGGACATCTCCTCGCCACCGGGGGGCGCGATCAACGGGTGCGTTTGTGGCGTATCCAGGATGGCGTGCAGCTTCATATACTGGAAGGCCATACCAAGCCTGTGCTGGCAGTGGCCTTCAATCATCGCGCTACGATGCTCGTCAGCGGCGGCGGAGATAATATTGTGCGCTTATGGACGGTGAGCGAAACGCCCTCACAGCCCTGATGCTGAGGCATCCTGTGACAGTTTGTAGAATGAAAAACGCGGGATGTCTTTCACGCATGATGACGCAACGGGCGCTGCGGGATCACCCAGATAGGCCGCTGCAATCTCGGCCACACAGACGCTGGATCGGATGACGCCGTGCCCAATCTCGGGGATGGTCAGAATTTGCGCCTGTGGCAGTGTCTCCGCCGCAAGCACGGCCCACGCAGGCGGTGTGATCGGGTCGAACGTGCCGCTCAGCACAAGCGCAGGCACATCGCTCACAATCGGCTGATTTTCCAACACGGGCGGCGGCGTGGGCTGCCATTGGCGGCACATCGCATCGCCCAGATCGCTCATCCACAGATCATGGCGCAGCAGGCTCGTCAGGCGCGGATAGGTGTGGAAGAGAGCACGTCGTTCCTCTGCCAGCGATGCGGGCCGTTCTTCGCCGCACTGCACACTCATATACATCCCCACGCTAACGCTAATCGTCCACAATTCCGCATCAAGCGCCGCCCGCAGCAGACTTTGATCATCGTATTTCCCCTGCCACAGGAGATCGACATAATAAGGGACGAAGGTCGTATCGTGGATGTCATACAGCCATAGGAACATGATGCTGTAGACAACATCGCCCGCCCACACAAAATCACGCTCACGGCCATTGATTTGCGCCGAGACCGTCACGGGGCTGGCATTCAGGCGGGCGATCAACTGCCAGAAACGCGCCTCAAGATCAGGGTAGGCCGCTGCACAGGCGGGATCGTTAGCACAGGCCGCAAATACCATCTGCCGCGCCCGTTCGCCATTGGCATAGACATCGGTAAACACATCCACTTGGGGCGGATAGACCGAATCAAGAATCACGCTGCGAATGCCTGTGGGATGATCGCGCAGAGCCGTGAGCGCCAGCCGCGTCCCATACGACACGCCGAGCAGATTCCAGCTCTCGATATGCAGCGCCTGCCGTAAATCATCCAGATCCGCCGCGCTCTCAGCGCTGGTATAGGCGCTCGTGTCGATGCCCTGGGCCGCGAGACGTTCATGGCAGGCTGTCAGCGCCGCCGCCTGCGCCTGGAGCATGGCGCGGGCCGAGGGCGGCAGAACGCTGATTTGATCGATGATGACCCGTGAGTATTCATCGCAGGCGAGGTTTGGTGTAGATGCGCCCGTGCCGCGCTGATCGACCAGGATGACATCGCGCTGACGCAAAAAAGGCCGCAGCCATGTTTGCGCCAATCCCTCGGTATAGGCGGTGCTGCTGCCGCCCGGCCCGCCTGCAAGATACACGACAGGATCAGGCGCGGGATGCTCGGCAATGCTGTGGATGATGACAACGGCCAGTTGAATCGAGCCGCTAGACGATTGGCGGTTCTCAGGCACGGTCAGTTGGCCGCATTCGATAGAATACGCGGCCAGCTCATATATACAGGATGTCGATGTATAGGAAGACCTAGTGTATACGGGTCTACAACATACAAGAAGTATCATCATTATCAGCGCGAGACGCATCACACTCTCCTGAAGCCCTGTCTCAAGCATAGCACAGGGCGCGTAAACGTCTCATGAATGCCGCCATTTAAGCGAGGGAGTCGCCATGAAATCGAAGCAGAAGCCGCACACACTCAAACATCGCCTATTGTCCTACCTTCCTCTGCTGATTGCGCTTGGCATTGTGGGTTGTCATCGGCACGATGTTTCGCAATCTTTTAGTACCTGATGCCCTGCGTTATGCGGTTGTTGGCGTCACCACCCCGTGCGGCGTGCTGGTGGGATAAAGACGATTTTTGAGAACAAAAGACAAATCATAGTGCCCTTGAAAGCAGCAGGAGATTTAGCGAGGCTCCGATGACTGACCAAATTCTGTCAGCAGTTCTTGAACAACCTCCTCAACCGCCAGAGACTTGCCATGTTTCCAGGCTGCGTTATAGGCCTCTGGGCTAAGTTCCACTTGCAAGTCCTGACGGAGTTTCACGTAGAGGGGCCATCTCTGCTGAGCCTGTGTCACGTCATCCGCCTGAGAGAATGCCAGAGCGTACACCTCAGCGGCCCGCTGGAATTGTTTCTGCTGATAGGCCACATACAGAGCCGCGATGGGCAGAAAAGCCTGCATGACACGTTCGACTTTGAAGAACAGAGCGCCTTGAAGCGCCGTATGGATGCATTGAGCACACTCCTGATAATGCCCCAGTCCCGCATGACTGTAAGCTCGCAGCGCACTGCCGAGTGTCCATTGGAATGGGTCTTGGGGCGTAACTACTCAGGCTGGTTTTTAGGCATCACTTCATCCTTTGTTAACTCTTGTGCTTGATTATCTGGTCAATAATTTAGGTCAATGGAAAACATGGGGAGATATTTATTATTTAATACCCCATAGCGGATACACAGAGTTGGGATTTTTTCCAAGTTGAGATATTTCTCAACTATTCTGTTTAATTTGACGGTTGGTATATTGACGATGAATTAATTTGTACCATAAAAACCAGCCTGAGTAGTTACTACCACACAAAATCAACCGGAGAATCGTCGATGCCATCCCTTCCCATTTCTCAACTGTATCATAGCTTGCACAGGTATCTGATGCAACAGATTCCCGATGACTGCGACACCCGTTTAGCTAACTTGATTTATCTGATGATGGTTAATTTGAAGTCGGCGTGTCCTCGACTGGAACATCCTCTTGCGTATCGACTGGAACATCCTCTTGCGTATCGATAGGCGTATCTTCGGGATTAGGCGTATCTTGATTATCGATAGAGTTATCTTCCGTCGGCTCTGGCAGAGGCGTTTTGACGATAACTCGCGTCGGCTTTGGCTTTAGTGTTGGTGAAATGGATGTGGGCCTCTTTGACGCTGTGGATGTTTCTGTCAGCGTGGGCGTTTCTGTTGGCGTATTCGTTTCTGTCGCAGTAAGTGTCGGTGTTGCCGTCGCCATCGGTCTGAACTGGGTTGGTACGATTGACACAGGCGTTTGAGTGGCGCTCTGTGTGGCAACCGCTGTATTTGTGGGCGGCGGTGTATTTGTTATTGTGGGCGTTGCTGTTTCTGTCGGCATATTCGTTGCCGTCGTGGTGAGCGTCGGCGTGAATGTGAGTGTTGGGGTAGACGAGGGCGCATTTGTCAGCATTATGATGGTCTCGTTTGCAAATTGATCGTCACTTTGGCGCTTGAGAAACAATCCGACAGCTATCATGACAAAAAAAAGGGTCGCGACTAACAACCCCACTTGTCTCAGGGGCAGGAATATTGTGCGTGCGGTTTGGAAATCAGTTTTCTCAATCAGGTCTTTGATATGAGGATCAATTCGCGCCCGCATCTGTGCGATTTCGGCGTTTTGCGCCCGAGCGCGGGAGAGACCTTGCCCTGCTTCTAGAAGTGGACGGAGTTGATCGCGGATGTCTTTGGGGTAAATCCGCAGGCACTCCTCAAGGCTCTGGCCGTTGGCAAGACGGTTGATTGAATCATTGAAGGCTTCAATAAGCGTTTGCTCAATCA
>DAOTUR010000748.1:0-3370 GCA_034436915.1 Anaerolineae bacterium | reverse complement strand
CGTGGGTTCGTAGGGGCAGGATGCATCCTGCCCAATGACAAATATCCTTCAAATCAATCAGGGCGCGATACATCGCGCCCCTACAGGGGCATTTTTCTCGCGGATAGGTGAATGATTACGCATCTTAAATTTTTCTGGTTCACAAAAGATCACAGAGGGTATTTATGTAGGGATTTGGCACGCCAAACCCTGGGCATACCTTCGGTGGCTACGCTTGGCACGCCATGCCCCTACAAGAACCATCGCGAACATATTAATTTCACCAAATTACGATTTGATGCAATCGCCCTATCTGTCAGGCGGGAACAGATGCGGTGGTGATAAGACATCATCAGCACATCAACCTTGTGTTAAGCCGTCTGGATGAAGCGCAACGGCGCTGGTACGTGGGATCGCTGTCAACGGGAGCAAACGGGCAGCGCGGATTCCGAGTCGCATTCTCATCACTGATAAATGATCGTTCATCACCGCCCGCAGAGAAATATCTGCGGGCCTCATGATCATCCCTATATGAGAGGATCATGGCTATCCCCCGATTGATCGATCATGACGGATTGTATCGCGGCAGAGGGTGATCGTCTAAAGCAGCACCGTCACTGTGCCATTGCTCAGGACGACGAGCGTGTCATAGGGAGCCAATTCGACGGGCGATTCGGTCACAAAAAAGGCCGATTGGTAGACAGGGGATCGGGGATCAGGGGCAAAGGTAAAGCGAATCTGGCGCAGCGGCGGCTCAAGATCAACGATCTCGCTGATTTTGCCTTCGTAGAGTCGGCCTCGGCCCAGCAGTTCCTCATAGGCGATTTCGCGGGCTGTTTTGCGGGCTGTCAGCGGAGAGGCTTTTTTGGATTTATCTTTGCCTTTCTGGGGCAGTGTTTCAGCCGCAGGCGCATGGGAGGGATGGAGAAGGGTGACCGTACCCATCACAACCAGCAAAAGCCCCACAACCAGAAACGCACATGAGAGGCTCGAAACCAGAGATATCTCACCCCGCGACCCAGGACTGACGCCGTTAAAAAATCCACCGACACACAGCAGCACACCAAAGATCAGCATGGGCCGACCCCAACGGCGGGCCAGCGGCTCACGATCGACAAACGTCTGCAAATAAGTGCGACTGTTTTTGAAATAACGATCTATATGCGCCCGAATTTCTTCCTGGGAGAAGAGTTCATGCGTCTGGGTATAGTCTTGATTCTGATCGTAGAGAAATTTCATCGCTCGCTCTCGCTGACATCACACCTGCGACGATGGTATCACAAAGAGGAATGATGCAATCGTGCTCTGTCAAAAGCGGAGGGAAAACGGTGGAAGAAGAGGCTGAAATCAACTCTCCTTCGGCAGCGTAAACGAAAAGCGCGTCTCATTGTTGCTGCTTGAGGCGCTGATTGTGCCGCCGTGTGCCTCGATAAAACCCTTCGCAATCGCCAGCCCCAGGCCCGCCCCTCGCGTCTTACTGTCACCCTGGGCGCGGGCGGCATCGCCACGATAAAACCGATCAAACACCCGCGCCAGCACATCGGGTGCAAGCGTCACTCCGGTATTGATGACGTCAACGCCGACGCCGTTGGGTTGGCGCTCGGCCTGGACTGTCACCCGCGCTCCCTCCGGGCTGTAGGCGATGGCATTGGCAATCAGATTGTAGAGCACCCGCTGCACTTTATCGGAGGAGGCGGTGATCGGGTCAAGCTGCGGCGGCAGATGCGCTTCGAGGGTGATATTTTTGCGGCTGGCGCTGGCCGTGAGATTGCTCAATGACTCCTGAATCAGCGCCGTGAGATCAGTCGGCTCTTTGCGAAGCGTGATATGGCCGATATCCATCTGCGACAGATCAAACAGATCATCAATCAAATGACTGAGATGGCGGATCTCGCGCAGGCTCTGGTCAAAATAGCGGAAGACCTCCTCCTCATCGCGCACGACGCCATCGGCCAGCGCTTCGATCATGGCGCGGAGGGCGGCCAGCGGCGTCCGCAGATCATGGCTGACCCAGGCGATCAGATCGCGCCGATTTTTTTCCATCTTCTGCTGCTCGGCCTGGGCCTGCTGCAAATTGGCGGCCATCATATTGAAGGCGACGGCCAGTTGTGCGATCTCATCGTTGCCGTGAAGCGACAGCCGTGCTGTCAGATCGCCTTCGGCCACCTGCTTGGCCGCCCCGCTAATTTTTTGCACGCGCTCGGTAATGCCGCGTGAGACGAAGAAGCCCAGACTGAGCGAGGTGAGGCCCGCATACATCAAGATAACACCCGTCACATCGAGATACTGCCGATCCACAAACATGGTTTGGGCCAGCAGCCATACATTGAGGAGAATTTGTACCGAGGTGGAGACGCCCGTGAGCAGCAGCGCCCAGCGCACGCTGCCAAACCATGACAGCACGCCCATACGATAAAACATGTAAGCGGTGAACAGCGTCATGATGCCCGTGCCGCTGAGACTCAAGGCCAACTGTTCAATCGGACGGCCCGGAATTTGCAACAGCAGCAAGGCGGGCAGCCCCGCCGCAATCAGCCACGTCCCTAGCGCAATCAGAATCATCGAAATGGGCGAACGCGGCGTTGAAGACATAACATGACTTTCGTGATATGAGCATCGCTTTTATTTTAGGCTATTTCACGATGCAGAAGCATAGCACATTCGGTCATGATGTCTCAATTGATGGCAACTTGGACAGGCTGTGATGTTGTGATTGAGGGGTACGTTCACGGTTAGAGGCATAACTCAGGCAGGCAAAAATATCCTCTTGTGCTAATGCGGCGATGAATGATGCCCCACTAAAAGCTCTGCAAATAGCCTAATCTAGCTGTCTTTTAGAGGTGATTTTACAAATTTAAGAAATTGGTGTCCAAAATCTGTAATCATATTGAGGGTAAATCCGTCCACTCTATGAAATAAGTCTCTATGTCCTAAAGTGATCAATCTGACTTTAACTAAGTCGCTAAAAGCCAGTGTAACAAATCCTGATTTCCCCTGAAGTTCAGAAAATTTCTTTTGTATACGATCAAATAGATCTAAGGGTAAACCTTCTAAATCCTTGTCTTCATAATCAAGTTCAATAGACCAATCTGGCTGGCTGAAAAACTCTAAAAGCTTGATATGCCAGGGTGTGAAGTCACTCACCATGCGAAAGAACATCTTCTGAATATCGTCATCAGGTGAATCAGGTAAAGCTGAGTTCAGTACCATATTGCGGAGATATTCTAACTGTTCTTCTTGATGATGACGTATAGCAATCCATGTTGCTTCAATAAGTGCCGTTGTAAAGACTTCATTTTTTGTGAGAGTTTCGGGCATGATATTGAACTGCTCTTGTAATATTACAAGTCCCTGTGCGACTCTTTTCTGCCATTCTTGCTGTCGCTTTGCC
>DAOTUR010000747.1:0-11350 GCA_034436915.1 Anaerolineae bacterium | reverse complement strand
CTGTTTAATCGTTCACCGCAGAGTTCGGAACTGGTGAGGCATTCCGAAGTGCCTATGTATTCGTCTCTAACGGAGCCCTTGCGGGCCAAGTCTGGTAAGCACTAGGGCTAAAAGCCCCTTCCTTCAGGGATGGGGATGCTTACAATTATCTTCCTTATCGTCCTATTTGAGTTTAACTCTGAAACCGTGATTCGGCTTGTAAACGGGCGGCCTGATTGGGATCGCCAATATGCAGGGTGTCATACGCCTGCTGCGACGACGTGAACGATCCGACGCCCTCTTCGCCATGCCAGTCCCCTTGATGCAGCATCGGGTTTTCTGCGCCGGTGTCCTGCACGCGCTTCGCAATCCAGGCATCCATACAGGCGCGTAAATGGGCCACCACCTCCGGGCGCTGCTCGGCCAGATTATGGTTTTCAGCCGGATCTTCTATCAGGTTATAGAGTTCGATCTCCGGCTTAAAGTGAAAATCTGGTTCCAGAGCAACGATCAATTTCCATTCGGGAGTGCGCCAACCGTGCTTACGCATCCAGGTGCATTCCGTGATATAAAATGCGCTTTCGTGTGACGCCACGTCGCCGCGTATCATCGGCAGCAGGCTGTGTCCATCAAACGGCAGGGCCGCATCCGGCGAGAGTCCGGCCAATTCTAGCACCGTTGGCATCAAATCCTTGTGTTGATTGTAGCCCTTCAAGCGGATGCCCTGCGGCAGCTTCGCCGGATAGCGAATCATGAGCGGCACATGCAGTACCGTATCATACATCCCATGATGGTCGAACCAGCATTCATGGTCGTAGAGCGTTTCGCCATGATCGCCGTTGATGACCACAATGGTATTTTCGAGGATACCGAGGGTGGACAGCGTGTCAAAGATCGACTGAATGCAGGCATCCATATAGGCCAGCGCGCCGTCATATTGGGCGATGACATACTCTTTGTCGCTGATACCGGGCGGCATCCATGATGCGAAGAAATCGCGGAATGGCTTGAAATTCATCACCGGTTCCATTGACTTATTGGCAGGGTCGGTTTCATCACCGCTGTAGAAGATACGCTCGAACGGGGCCGGGGGCAGATAGGGCGCGTGGGGATCCATATGGCGCAGCATCATGAAGAAGGGCTTGTCCTCTTTCACCAGCCGATTGAGTTCAGGCAGCGCGACGTCATTGAGATTCTGGGCTTTGGGGCTGCGGCCTTCGTTCCAGCTTCCCCAGGCGGGGTAATCCAAATATTGATCGAAGCCGCGTGAACTGGGATTGCCCGTGAAGCCAACGCAGGTGGTGTTATAGCCGGCATCGCGCAGGACTTCAGCCATCGTCCTGACTTCCGCCCGTAGGTTGCCTTTGTGACGCAGGGCAACCACCTGTGTGCTAAAGCAGTCCATGCCCGTGAGCATCGAGGCATAGGCGGAGGTCGTCGGGATGTGGGCGCTGAATGTGTTTTCAAACAGGACAGATTCGGATGCGAAGCGGTCCATATGGGGCGTGCTCAGGCGTGGATAGCCGTAGCAGCTCATATGGTCCGCCCGCAGGGAGTCGATGGCGATTAACAAAATATTGGGTCTGGTGTGTGTTGTCATAATTCTCCTCAAAGGTAAAACGCTGGTAATCTGCGACTATTGGTTACCATTTCAACGACTTAGGGTCGGTAAAAGAATAACTTACTGATGATTGTATGCTTTGCCATAAAACCAGATAACGCAAACGCTTGCGTTATTTGAATAATAGGATTATATTTTGTGAGAGTTATTTAAGCAAACGTTCGTGTTCTTTTAAAAATCAGTTCACCGTTCATTGAAATGTTATTGAGGATATGTTTTGTGGTCACTCTCAGGGATGTCGCAAAACGAGCATCGGTTTCGGTTTCAACGGCCTCGCGCATACTGTCCAACTCGACAAAAGAGAAATATGCTGAAGAAACGCAGCTGAAAGTTCTCCGCGCGAGTGTGGAATTGGGGTATCGGGCGAATTTTGCGGCGCGTGCGCTGGTATCGGGCGAAACGCGCATTATCGCCGCTGTGTTCCCCAGGATTTACGACACGCCGTTTACCGCCCTGGCCTCCCTGCAAATCTTGTCGGGCATCGAAGCCTTTTGCAGCGAGAACGGCTATCACACCCTGTTGAGTTCCCCACGCATCATCGCAGGCACAGTCGACCCCATCTTCACCAATATGCTGGCGAGTGGATACCCCGATGGCGTGATTGTGGATAGTAATTTTTATATTCATTCCATCATGGAGAGTTTGAAAGCGTTTGAACTCCCGACAGTGGTGGTTGGCTATTATCCGCATCCCTATACCTTGCGAAGCGATAACTTTCTCGGTGGCCGCCTGCTCATGCAGCACATCATGGATCTGGGCCACCGCGATATTGGGATTATCGGTCTGACCGAGGGCGTGAGTCCAACGGCTGACGAACGGCTGAAAGGCATTCGCGCCGCTGCGGAAGAACACGGCTTCGATTTCGACAGCCTGCCCAAAGTGAATGGAACATTCTCGGCCGAGAGCGGTGCGACAGCGGCGGCGGCTTTATTGAACATCAATCCCAGATTGACCGCGCTGGTGGCCCTGAATGATCGCATGGCAATGGGCGCGATCCGTCAGTTACAGACGATGGATTACACTGTACCTGACCGCATCAGCGTCATTGGCTATGACGATCTGCCCCAGTCGAATGAGTTCAGCCCCCCGTTGACGACTATCAATCAGCAGCTTTCCAAATGGGGTGGCATGGCAATGAATATGCTGTTGGAACTCATGCGCGGTCAGCCGCCCGAATCCGTTATTTTGCAGCCCCGTCTGGTGATACGGAAGTCCAGCGCGCCGCCTTGTGAACTTTAGCTCAGGCGCGACAATGAATAGTTTTTTACCCCGTGTTTCAACAGGAGTGCTGTCTTAGCCCTCTTGAAAAGAGTTTGATTGTGGAGGTTTTGTTATGGCAAGGAAATTAGTCTTTCTTCTTTTAATGGTGTTGGTACTCGTACCAGCAACCGCCGGGCTTGCCCAATCGTCGGGACTTCCCGTCGACGTGCCGCGTAATGAAGTGTTCGTCGCGGATCAAATTTTCCGTTACGACAATGTTGACAACTACAATATGTGGATCAATGGCCCCGTTCAGCCCACACGTCACGGTCTGCTCATGGATACCCTG
This sequence comes from Anaerolineae bacterium, assembly GCA_034436915.1. Taxonomy (GTDB): domain Bacteria; phylum Chloroflexota; class Anaerolineae; order Aggregatilineales; family Phototrophicaceae; genus JALHOR01. The sequence continues at coordinate 8,201 of DAOTUR010000747.1, read as the reverse complement.
TGGTATTCCGATGCGGAAACGGGCCAACGTGTTTTCGGTGCCGCCGTCTCTGACCCGGAATACAACGCAGACTTCACCGAGATGACTGTCCAACTCCGCGACAACATCTTCTGGAGCGATGGGGTCCAGTTCAGTGCCGATGATCTGGTCTACACGGTGCAGACCATTATGGGCAACCCCAATTTAAACGTGTTTTTTTCTCCGCTCGACCAGAACGTGGCGAAGGTTGAGAAAATCGACGACTACACGGTGAAGTTCACCCTGAAGGCCGCCAATCCCCGCTTTCATTACTATTTCGAGACGCGCTGGAACGCCGTTTACATGATGCCCAAGCACGTCTTTGAAAAGGTCACGGAGCCGCTGGAAGAATACAAGTTCAACCCGCCTGTGTCGCTGGGGGCCTATGTGATCAATCAGGTGGATCCGAATGGTTTCTGGGAACTGTTCACCCGTCGTGAAGACGTAGAGAGAACATCCGCCGGGATCGTCAGTGGCAAGTCCGGGCCGGCCAATGTGCTGTCAATTTTCTACGGTGACAGCGCCAAGAAAGCCATTGCCATGTCGCGCGGTGATCTTGATGTGGCCTTCGACTTTGATTATGAGGCGTTCCAGTCGGTCTTAGAATCAACACCAACGGCACGCTCGTGGTACGCAGATTTCCCCTGGGCCTACCCGAACGAAATCGACTCGCGTTACTATGCCTTCAACTACGAGAAGGAACCTCTGTTCCAGAATAAAGACGTGCGCTGGGCGCTGGCCCTGTCGTTAGACATTGTTGATCTCTCAACCGAATATATCGGCGCGGTGACTCCGGTCACGGCCATTCCTCAACCCGCCACCTCAGCCCTGTCCAATTTGTATCACAAGCCGCTGGAGAGCTGGCTGGAAGGTCTGGAAATCCAGGTCGATGGGGCCGCTTACAAACCCTGGGATAACACCGTTGCGGATCGCATTGGGCAGTGGGCAACTGAGCAAGGTTACAATGTTTCAGGCGATGTCAAATCGGTGTTTGGCATTGGTTGGTGGAAGCACGATACCGCTGCGGCTGAAAAACTCCTGATGACAAGCGGCTTCACACGTAACAGCGACGGCAAGTGGCTGACACCGGAGGGTCAACCCTGGACGATTGAAATCCTGGCGGCCAATGACGAACCCGATGCCTTCCGTATGGCAAACGCCGCCGCCGATCAGTGGAAAGCCTTCGGGATTGACGCCACCGCTGCGGGCGTGGAACGCAATGTGTGGACGACGCGCCTCAATTCAGGCGACTTCCAGATTGCTGTCCCCTGGGGCAATTGGAACGGCTCGTTGGCAAATGGCGACAAATGGTCATCCATTCAATGCCTCAACTCAAAGTTCTTTGTCTCAATGCCGGATAACTTCGGCAGCAAGGGCGGTTGCAACGAGATGCGCTTGAAGGTCGATGGCCTTGATGAACTCATCGCTACGCTCACGACCACTAATCCGCAGTCGGACGCGGGCCTGAAACTCAATCAGGACTTTGTGAAGCTGTGGACCGAGAACATGTATGCCATCAATGCCATCAGCTTCAAGAAATTCATCACCTGGGATTCGCGCTACTGGAAGAATTTCCCGACTGCCGAAAACCCAACTGTATTCCCCGAATACTGGTTCCAGATTGGCAAGTTTACCTGGATGCAGCTTGAGCCAGCAGGATAATTAATCGAACAAAGGGGCAGGTTAAACATCGCACGCAAGTGTGATGTTTAATCTGCCCTCCCGCAGCATCTGTTGGGGTGAGGCGTTGTAGGGACACGGCCTGCCGTGTCCTATACACAGCAAGTTAAGCCGTTCTGTGAGCCCTGGAACGCATACCTTGCGTCGTCGGAGGCTGAAAATCCCTGACGACAGGGCACAAAGGTTGTTCACAAAGAGAAATTTCCTTAACTTGCTGTATATGAGTCTAAATAACCCGTGCTGCAAGTCATAAATTTAAGGTGGGATTGTCGTAGGGGCGCGACATATCGCGCCCCTACAAAGACGCTTTGGCCCATTAAGAACTCTTTGCGATCAGAAATCGAGCTTCTAAATTTGATTTCCTGAACCAAAACGATCACAAGATCGAGACATGCATCATTGGTTAATATTTCGTGCTTGAACAAAAATTACAGGGTGGTATGTGTGACACTTTTAAAGGAATTTATTCTACCCCGACTTGTGCAGTGGTTTGTGGTTATATTCATTGGTGTGACGGTGACCTTCCTCATCCCCCGCCTCTCACCCGTCAACCCAATTGACCAGGCGATGGCGCGACTCAGCCAATTTCAGACCCGCGAACCGGAAGCAACCATTGCCCTGCGCGAGTCGTTGCAGGATCTCTACGGTTTGAATGGCAATTTTTTCGAGCAGTATGTCAATTTTTGGAAGCGTGTGGTGCGCGGTGATCTCGGCCCATCGTTCAGCGCGTTTCCGGCGAAAGTGACCGATATGATCGGCACAAGCATCTGGTGGACGGTGGGCTTGCTGTCCATCTCAACCCTGATCGCGTGGCTGTTGGGACTCGTCCTGGGTTCGTTTGCAGGCTATTCGCCCAATCGCTGGTGGTCGCGGCTGATGGATATGTCGGTGATTAGCATCTATCCCGTGCCGTACTATATTCTCTCGTTTGTCTTGTTGATGGCGCTTACATATTATATTCCGCTCTTTCCGCTGGTGGGCGGTGGGAAGGGAGTCCCGCGCCTCACGTTTGATTACCTGCTGAGTATGCTGCATCACGGTTTTCTACCAGCACTTTCTATCATCATTGCCGCGGTGTCGTTCCGTTTCATTGTCTCCAAAGCGCTCTCATCACAAGAAAGCGCGAGTGATTCGGTGCAGTATGCGGAGATGGCTGCTCTTCCCAAACGCAAGATATTGTTCTCCTACATTATTCGCAACACGATGCTGCCCCAGGTGACCGACCTGGGCCTCTCATTGGGCACAATTTTCGAGGGGGCGCTCATTACCGAAGTGGTTTTTGGGTATCCGGGGGTCGGGTATTTGCTGTTTAATGCGGTCAACTCGTCCGATTACAACATGATTATGGGTATTACGCTGCTTTCCATCATCGGCATTGCGACGGCCTCCCTGTTGGTCGATCTCAGCTATCCACTCTTTGATCCGCGCATCCGTTACCGCTAATAATGGTTTAAAGGTAAAGATTTATGACCACCCTGAAAGATTTGTTTCGCTTCAGTCCATCCTTTCGTATTGGCGCGATTATTCTTATCCTGGTGCTGGTGTTGATTGGGCTGTCATTTTTCTCGCCCTATGAACCGGATGCCACCCGTGCGGTTCCGCGCAACAAAGCCCCCTCCGCAGAATTCCTTCTCGGCACCAATTCCAACGGACAGGATGTCTTCTGGATGCTCACCTTTGCGGTACGCAACAGCCTGGTGATGGCGGGACTCGCGGTGCTCATCGGACGCGGCATCGGCGTGATGCTCGGCATGATTTCCGGGTATGTCGGCGGGACGTTGGATCGTGTTGTGTCCTCGATTGTGGACAGTTTCATTGTAATGCCTCGACTGCCACTGCTCATCCTGATCGCCTCGATTATGCGCGGACAGATGACGATGGTGATGCTCGGCGTGATGCTGGGGCTGCTGGACTGGGCATATCCGTCCAAGCGTTATCGGTCACAGATTCTCAGCCTGCGCGAACGCGAGTTCACTCAGACGGCTGTATTCGCAGGCATGAGCACGCTCAAAATCGTCCTCAAGGAGCATTTACCCTTCCTGATCCCCTTCCTGCTGGCCGATATCGTCAGCGGGTTTCTGTTTGCCATCAGCTTTGAAGTCACGCTGTCCATCCTGGGATTGAGCGATTTGGGCACACAAAGCATCGGCACGATGATTTACTGGGGCAACTACTACAACGCCCTGCTGTCTAACCGCCTCTGGATTCTCGCAGCGCCCATTGGGGCCTCCATCATCATTGTGATTGGCTTTTATTTGATGTCGCTCGGATTGAGCACGTTTCTGGACCCTCGCACCCGTTTAGAGCGGTTGCAGGTTAAGGGGTAAGCTGATGTCGATTATTGTCGAGGCCAATCGTTTGAAGGCTTACTATATGACCCGTTCCTATGGGGTTGAACGGACTGTTCAAGCCGTAGACAACATCTCGCTTCAGGTGCAGGCGGGCGAGGTCTTTGGCATTGCCGGCGAGTCGGGCTGTGGCAAGTCTACCCTACTGAAAGTGCTGTTGGGGGGCTTCCGCCCGCCGCTGAAGGTGATCGAAGGATCGGTAAAATACCGATTTGATAATGTCGAGACGGATGCCCTCATCATAAATGACGCCAGTCGTCGTGATCTCAGTTGGAACAAAATATCTTATGTTCCGCAGGGGTCTATGCATGTCTTGAATCCGGTTCGGCGAATTCAGGATATCTTTCATGACTTTATCTCTGCCCACCGCCCAATGAGAAAACAAGATTCTATCGAGATGACCCAGAATTATTTGCGTGACCTGGGTCTCGCTGAAAACGTGCTGACGGCGTATCCGCATCAACTATCCGGCGGAATGCGCCAGCGCGTGACGATTGCCCTGGCGACTATCCTGTCGCCCAAATTGATCTTTGCCGACGAGCCGACAACCGCGCTGGATGTGGTGGTTCAACGCGGTGTGATCCAGCTTCTGAAAGAGATTCAGCAGAAGGAAGGCAGCACAGTCGTGCTCATTACCCACGATATGGGCGTCCATGCCAATCTAGCGAACCGAATCGCTGTGCTGTATGCCGGCAAAATTGTCGAGGAAGCCGATACGCGAACCATCCTGCAAAATCCTCGTCACCCCTATACCCAGTATTTGATTAAATCGCTGCCCCGATTGGACGAACGCACCGAACGTGTGAGTATCCCTGGTCGTCCACCCGCCCTCGATAACCCACCGAGCGGCTGCCGCTTCCATCCACGCTGCCCGCTGGCAATGGACAAATGTCGCACGATTGACCCGGAAATAATGAACATTCGCCCCGGACACCGCGTGGCCTGCCACCTGGTTACAGAGGAGACGAGCCATGCAACAACCTAACGCCACGCTCCTGCACGCCGAGGATTTGACGAAGATATTCAATATCCAGCAGGGCTTTTCCTCCAAGAAATTTCATGCGGTGGACAAAGCAACGTTCTCGCTGGATGCAAATCAGCCAGAAATCTTTACCATCGCAGGCGAAAGTGGCAGCGGTAAGACCACCCTCGCTCGCATGATTCTGGGCATGGAGCGGCTGACCAGCGGCGTTTTACGTTACAAGGATCGCAATGTTGCCGAATTATCGGGGTCTGAAAAGCGCTCCTGGTTTTTCAAGGAGGTGCAGCCCGTCTTTCAGGACCCATTTGCGACGTTCAGTCCGCTCAAACGCATTGATCACTATCTGTATGAAACGGTCTATAACTACAAGATTACAAATAAAGCCGGGGCAGACGACTATATCAACGGCGTCTTAAACGAGGTCGGCCTGTCGCTGGTGGAGATTAAGGGGCGCTATCCCAACGAGCTTTCGGGCGGACAGGCGCAGCGTGTCTCGATTGCGCGGGCCTTGATTACCCGCCCCTCGCTGATTGTGGCTGACGAACCCGTGTCGATGCTCGATGCGTCGCTGCGGATGTCTATCGTGAATATGTTCCGCAAGCTCAAAGACGATCATGGGGTGAATATCCTTTATATTACGCATGATCTGGCGACAGCCTATTATACGGCGGACCGTATTGCCATCATGCTGCGCGGGTGGATCGTCGAGATGGGACCGGTTGAGCGTGTACTGGGTGAGCCGCTTCATCCGTATACGCGGCTCCTCAAACAATCGATCCCGGCAGCCGATCCCGATAAGATGTGGACAGAAAACGTGAGTCTGACGGCCATTGAGTCGGAGGGACAGCATCGAGGGGGGTGTAAGTTTGCCGGACGCTGCCCCGCCGTGATGGATATTTGCCGCAAGAAAGAGCCGCCGCTGATTCTGCATCAGGAACGCCTTGTGAAGTGTTTCCTCTATGAATGACTCGCGTCAGTCGTCCTCCTTCGTCTTGCGTGCCTCGTGATCCGTGTCTCATGGCGTGGATATTCTCGCGTCACCCGCTCGAACGACTGATCTCGGTTAAAGATGCTGATCGCCTTCGTGCGACACCGATTGTCGCGGCGCATCGGGAGCAGACCATCTTGTTTCATAAGATACAACATACGCTGAGGACCTGACAAATATGAAAATCACCCAGATGGAATTATTCGCTGTGCCGCCAAGATGGTTGTTTCTCAAAATCTCGACTGATGAAGGCGTAGTCGGTTGGGGCGAACCCATCGTGGAAGGCCACACCGAGACCGTCGCTGCCGCAGTCCGCGAGGCGCAGGAGTTTCTCATCGGTCAAGACCCATCACGGATACAGGATATCTGGCAGATGTTGTATCGAGGGCGCTTTTATCGCGGCGGGCCGATCATGATGAGCGCGATTGCTGGCATCGATCAGGCGTTATGGGACATTAAGGGCAAGGTGCTTGGTGTGCCCATTTATGAACTGCTTGGCGGTGCTGTGCGCGACAAAATGCGTATTTATTCGTGGATCGGTGGAGATCGTCCCGCCGATGTCGCCAAAGAGGCGAAGGAGAAGCAGGCGCTTGGCTTCACAGCCATTAAGATGAACGCCACCAATGAAACCCATTTTATAGATACCTTCGATAAAGTGGAGGCCGTGCTGGAGCGAGTCGCGGCTGTGCGCGAGGCGGCGGGGTCGGGTTTTGGCATCGCCGTCGATTTTCATGGACGTGTCCATAAGCCGATGGCAAAAGTGCTGGCACATGAACTGGAACCCTATCACTTACTCTTTATTGAAGAACCCGTTTTATCGGAAAACAACGAAGCCCTCCGTGAGATTGCAGCACACACCTCAATTCCGATTGCGACGGGGGAGCGCATGTATTCGCGTTGGGACTTCAAGCAGATTCTGAACGCCGGCTATGTTGACATCATTCAGCCCGATTTGTCGCACGCCGGCGGGATTACAGAAGTGTTTAAAATTGCGGCGATGGCAGAAGCCTTCGATGTTGCTTTAGCGCCGCATTGCCCATTAGGCCCGATTGCCCTCGCGGCCTGCTTACAAATCGATGCAGTCTCCTACAATGCGTTCATTCAGGAGCAGAGTCTCGGTATTCATTACAATCGCGGCAATGATTTACTGGATTATTTGTCCGATTCTGATGTATTTGCGTATAAAGATGGTTTTGTAAAATTGCCCTCTGCGCCCGGCCTTGGCATTAGCATCAATGAAGACGTCGTGCGCGAAGCCGCCCAACGCGGGCATCGTTGGCACAATCCAGTATGGCGACGCGATGACGGCTCGATTGCAGAATGGTAATCTTGGTTGATTAAGGGTGGGGCATAAAGCGCTTCAATTCAACCGAACCAAGGGTCTTGGTAGGGGCACGAACGAAGTCACCGAGCCGTAGGCCACCGTAGGTCAGGTATGCATCGTGCCCACGACAATTTCATCTCCAAACGGGTTCACACTGGGGCATAATGATTTATGCCCCAGTCTCGCTTAGGACACGTTCAAAAACAACTCCGCAGAGTTCTAGATGGGTCGTCTGATCTACATTCTGCGACTTTATTTTTAAACGCGTCCTTAACTGCCTTTTTCAGACAAAAATACAAACAAAATGAGTCTGACCTACCACTTAAAAAAGTTAGCCCCCGTTTTGGACTGGTCTCGTGTTTAAGGGGTCAATTGACGAAAGGGGAATTAAAGCACGCTAACGTGTCCTGTTGTCCTGTTTGGCCTTCTTTGTATAAACCGCCAAAAAGGTCGGTTTATACAAGGAAGACCTTTATGCGCAATGTAAGCACGAGTCGTTTCTGCCATCTCAATCGTTTAACATTTTCTTAAAGGAGTGGCGGCTGGTGACAGCTTCTCTACCTTTGGGCCTACTCGGACACAGTGATCTGAACACGATTATGGTCTACACCGAACCCTCTTTGCTCGATCTGACTCGCCGCATCGAGTTACTTGATAACACCAGCGAGTAATCTTTTCTCTCCTTATCTTCTGTTCATCTCTTGGCGGCTCGTTACACGTTTGTTAAACACACCCCGTTATCGTGGTTCTTCCGCACTTTATGTAGAACTTAGGGGGGAGCAAGAACCCGTAGGCGGAGCAGATCAAATTTGGCTCGCCCATACATTTGTCGCTTGATGAATTTTAGGCGGTTGACTTGTC
>DAOTUR010000746.1:0-2853 GCA_034436915.1 Anaerolineae bacterium | reverse complement strand
AATCTGCCTTTTTGAAGCAAATTTGATCCCAAAATTTGGCTTATAAAAGGTCACAAAGTGCCAAAATTTGGAGAAAACCCTGCTTTTTCAGGTACTCTGAATTTTGGCGAAGGTATTGCCTTTTCTTATCGCGTAAGTAATGTAAATAATCTTACAGCTATTGGCTTTTACACACAAGCTTTAACTCACTATTCGGAGAAATACCATTTGCCTATATTCCGTTGACAATCACCCTCGCTCCTCAGTATAATTCGGCCCGACTTAGGGACGCTTGCGTTGTTCCCCGCTTGGCCTCACATCCAGGTTCAACACAGCTTGCGACTGCGCCCCGCCACGTTCTAGACGGTGGGGTGTTTTGCGCTGTATAGGGCACGCTGTGTTCTGACGTCACACAATGCACGTACAGGGAGCTTTTAATGATGCATACAGATGTTTCACTCGATGTGTTCGCCGGGGATTTTGATTTTGAGTCTCTCCTAGAAAAATCGCTTGAGGAGACCAAGCTCGGGCGCGGCGATATCGTCACCGGGACGATTCTCTCCGTCGATTACGTCGGCCTGATTGTGGACATCGGTCAGAAGCACGATGGTGTCGTCCCGCGTCAAGACGTGGAACGCATGGGAATGCAGATGTCCGATTACAAAGCCGGTGACGAAATTGATGTTACCGTTGTGCGCCTTGATGATCTGGAAGGCAATCTTGTTCTGTCGGCGTCACAGGCACGTCAGAATGAGGACTGGAAGCTGGCGGAAAAACTGCAAGAAACCGATGATCCCTGGGGCGGCATGGTGGCAGCGGCCAATAAGGGCGGCCTGATTGTGCCCTTTGGCAATCTGCGCGGCTTCATCCCGGCCAGCCATGTGGTGGATCTGCCACGCGGCATGAACGAAGATGATCGCCTGAAGTACCTGGAAAATCTGGTGGGCAGGGAAATCTCGATCAAGGTGATCGAAGTGAACCGCAAGCGCCGTCGTCTGGTGTTCAGCCAGCGCAACGCGGAACGCGAAAATCGCAATGCGCGTAAAGAAGTGCTGCTCTCGGAACTCAAAGAGGGCGATGTGCGTGAAGGTGTCGTCAGCGGTCTGTGCGATTTCGGCGCATTTGTCGATCTCGGCGGCGCAGATGGCCTGATCCACATCTCCGAATTGGCCTGGCATCGCGTCCGTCACCCCAATGAAGTCGTCAATGTGGGCGATAAGGTCAAGACCTACATCCTGCACCTCGATGAGAGCGGCAAGCGCATCGGCCTGAGCCTCAAGCGTCTCCAGCCGAATCCCTGGGCATTGGTGGGCGAGATGTATCACATCGGCCAGTTGGTGGAAGGCACAGTCTCCCGCGTTGAACCCTTCGGCGCGTTTGTGAGCCTGGAACCCGGCATCGAAGCCCTGCTGCATGTGAGCCAGATCTCCGATGACAAGACCATTGACCCGCGCCGTGAGCTGTATGAAGCACAGCGCGTCCTCACCCGCGTCATCAGCATCGAAGCCGACAAACAGCGCCTGGGCCTGAGCCTGAAAGAAGTCACCGCCTCCGAACGTGAGCAGTGGCAGATTGCCAAAGCGGAAGCGGCAGGCGTCGCAGCAGCAGCGGCTGAAATTGAAGTGCCGGATGCAGAAGCCGCCGATGATGCGGTGGACGCTGAAGAAGCGCCTGCCGCACAATAGCAAGCGTACCGTAGAAACGACTTGTATTCTCAAGTATAATGGAGAATACAAGTCTGTTTTATCACTCAGATTTCTGAGTCTCGTTCACACCACTAGAAAGGGGTTTTGGCGGCCTCTACGCAGCCTACGGGCGGTAGTACCCGCTGAGCGCATTTTATGGCATCTGTTAAACTGAAACCGGGTGAATCGCAGGAACAACTCCTCCGCCGCTTCCGTAAGCGCGTGACGAATGCGGGCATTCTCAGCACTGTTCGCCGTAAACGCTGGCACATTTCCAAGAGCGAACTGCGCCGCATTGAAAAGAAGAAGGCGATTCGCCGTTCGCGTCGCCGTCAGCGCAAGGCCGCTGCTCGCGGTGGTCTATAATCCACGCTGCACGTCCTGCGATGAACATGCCGCTGTCCTCCCTCTGAGGCAGCGGTCTTGTTTGTTTAGAGGATGAACCTCTCAAAGTTTTATCATGCTGTGTCTGCGGACGCATGGTAGGATGGCATCACAGTTATCAATCATGTTCACTTTAGGAGCTGTATGGCAAAGAAAGAAGAAGTTCTCGAACTGGAAGGTGTTGTGGTGGAAGCCCTGCCCAATACCCAGTTCATTGTTGAGTTGGATGGCGGCCATAAAGTGTTGGCCTATCTCTCCGGCAAACTGCGTAAATTCTACATCCGCATTTTGTTGGGAGACCGTGTGAAGGTCGAGATGACCCCCTACGATATGTCGAAGGGCCGCATCACCTACCGTCACAACCAGACGCGCCCCGGCCAACCCGCCGAACCCGAAAAATAAAGCGCAGCCGCACCTCCGCTGTGTGGGCGGCTGCGCTGCGCTAACGCGGCTTTTCGCCCCAGTGGACAGCCATCGTCCCCAACATAAATGTGCGATAGGCCACGTTCACATAGCCGGCCTGCCGCAGCAGCGCGGCCAGTTCCTGCGGGGTTTTAAACGCTTGCGTCGATTCCGGCAGATAGGTATAGGCGTCTGCTGCTGCTTTGCCCCCGATCAGCCGCCCCAGAATCGGAATGATGTAATTCAGATGAAACGTGATGAACGGCTTCAACAGGTTGTTCGGCGGGGGCGTCGTATCAAGGATGACGATGCGTCCCCCCGGCTTGAGGATGCGCTGCTGCTCCTTCAAGGTGCGCGGAATATCGATCACATTCCGCACCAGATAGCCTGACACCACCGCATC
>DAOTUR010000745.1:0-13060 GCA_034436915.1 Anaerolineae bacterium | reverse complement strand
TGCAGATCCATGAGCGCCGTGAGTAAGGCCGTATCGCTGTGAAGAGAGATGTGGCGGGAGGGCGTCGCATGTTTGCCATCAGGGTGAATCGCTGTGAGCGTGAGATACCCATCGTGGCATGGGGCAAACAATGTCTTGAGGAACACCTGGGCCTCATCAGGCAGGGACATGAGGCAGGTTGAAGAGCAGTGGTTGGCGGGACGTGGTTGGCGCTGTCCGTCGGGAGGACAGAGAGGGGATTGACGGTTTTACTATAGGAACCGTGTTTGGGTCAGCGATTGTAGGAATCGCCATGAGATCCAGCTTGGATCGTTTCGTCCTGGCAGATGTTTGTCCTTTCGGCAGACTTGGAACGACTTTCGGACGGTCAGATTGAGAGGCCAGAGCCACCAATTCTGCCGCAAACGTGGGGATGTGATCCGGATCCAGCGCTTTCTCAGCCCGCAGATATTTGGCGATCCATCGCGTGAGACTTTCAGCATGCACCGGATAGCGGGCAAAGTCCGGATGCAGGACACCCTCGCACAGCTTGAGCGATCCATCGGTCGGATGCGGCACGCCCTGTTCCAGAACCTGAGCAAGTCGCGCCTGTACTCTCGCCTGCCGCTCCGGGGCGAGGCGCGATACGGGACTGAACTTTTCAGTCAGAACTGTCAACAGCGTTGATGACGCCAGCGCCATAACAACAGACGAACGAACAGGTTCATCGACCTCCTTGATGGGTGTGATCCCTTCGGCGAACTTCGATATGGTTGCGCCCAATTCCTGACCGACCAGAACCAGTGGATCAGTCTGGGAGGCAGGCAGCAGGACAAGAGGAGAAACACTTTCAGCGGCCACGTTCCAGAAGGCCGCATCTTCCTCATCGATGGCGCTCGTGACATGATCGGTCTTGAACAACTGCGTCGGATCGAGCAGGCTGGTCTCCTGCCCAATCGCTTGCATCAAACTTTCTTCAAGACCGCCCTCTCCTTCCGTGAGCGCATCCAATCCCGACAAGCCAATCTCGCCGTTGAGAAGCTTGGCCGCACGCTGTTTACGGCTCATCAACTGGATCATGTGATGTTCCATCGTGTTTTGATAGAACAGATACACAACGCGACAAAGCGCATGGGTCTGATTGAGCCGATACGAGCGGGCGGCTGCTTGCATCATTGTCGAGAGGGATAACGTTGGCTCGAAAAAGATGAGAGTCGGCGCAAAGAGCAGATCCAACCCCGTTTTTGTGAGTTCTGGATTGGTGATGAGAATATTGATCCCCGCCTGTACCTGCTGGTCGATCACCGCCTCCCGCCGTTCTGCGGCAACAGTGTTCTTGAGGATGTACGGTTTGGCGGCGGGAATATATCGCTGGATAAGAGCCATCAGGCGCGGTTGGAGATCACGGGTTTGTGTCTGACGCACATAGATCACACACGGGCGATCTGCCGCGAGTTCATCCCGTACCAGATCAATCAGGGCCTGTTCTTTGGCATAGATGCGTTCCTGGCCCAGCGATTCGAGATGGCGCACGGTATAGGGACGTGTCTGCCCAGTCAGGCGATCTTTGAGATTGTGAATGATCGGATAGGGTTTGTCGGGCGTGTTGATCCAACCAAGGGACCATTGTAAGTACGCGCCGCGAAAACTCACGTCGCCTTCCCAGCGTCGCTGCGTGAGATAATCCTTGAGATATTGGCGGGTGCTGTCATAAAGATCGGCCACGTCAGCATCAGGCGTGACAGGCAGGGCGATTTCTTGAAATTCGGGCAGGGATTTCGCCAAATCCCCCAGCCCAAAGAACACACTGTGATCTAACAACTCGGCCACAAGACGCGGTGAGATGCCGGGTGACTCCTCGTATGGCCGCTCGTAGGTGGTTGTGCCTGTGTAGACACCACTCTCACGATCATAGGTCGGACGTTCTTCGATGACTTGCTCAAGAACCCCCATCGTGCTCACCCAACGACTTTCGGCGCGGCCACGCTGTTTGCTCGTGTCCTCGATCACGCCTTGATAACCCCGTTGTCCAGCGGCTTTACGGCTAAGACGTGGTGATCCGCCCCAATTGTACTGCTCCCGCACCCGCGCATTGAGGTGATACTCAAGATTGAACAGCGACGAACTGCGGCCATTGAACGGTGTTCCGGTCATCGCCAGAACCTTCTTTGCCACACCTGCCAAGCGCCCGAATGCGACTCCATTGCCAGTATCGCCGGACTGACATTCGTGGGCCTCGTCCCAGATCAGCAGATACACCCGCTCTTTGTACTGGCGCTTGATGTACTCATCCAGACGCATGCGGGGATTCTTGCTCGGATATTTCTCGCCCGGCTTGGGTTTTGCGCCGCTGTCGCGTGCCTCCTGCCACAACGGGCTGCCGCAGGTTTCGCACGCCCGTTTCCCGCTGTGCAGCCATGTCTCCGTTGCCGGTTGACTGCCGCCTTTGCTCGTTTGCATCACGATCTCACCGCAGTGAGGGCAGGTCGGAAGGCGTTCGCGCACAATGCGCTGATGGGCTTCATAGCCAGCAGGTGTCGGATCATTGTGCCGCCACAGCGCTCGTCCAACCGTTCGCCAGATCACCGACGATTCACGGGCACTGCCCAGTTTTGTCAGATCGCGTTTGATCAGGCCAATTTTGGGCACCACACCGCCAATCTGCGCGGCCTTTGTCATGAATGCCTTCACCTGCTCATGCCGATCCAGCCGCTCGACATAGACATTCGGATGCAGGCTGACCAATTCGCGCTTCCACTTTTCGAGCAGATGCGGCGGCGCGACAATCAAGACCACCTGGTCACCTTTCATCTGACCGCGCAGGGCTTTGACACTCCCGGTGGCAAGAGCCATGGCTGTTGTGCCACCCATCGCGGTCTTCCCACTCCCCATCGACCCGATGAGCAGCAGTCGATCGCGGTCTTCAAACGCCCGCGTCAGCGCCGCGATCACATGCTGCTGCGCCAGATACAGCGGATGCTGACCCTTGAGACGAATGCGACTCAGCATCGGACCCAGACCATTGAGATCGAACTGGTAGAGTGGTCGAAAGCGCGTATTCAGATACTGAGCCAGCGCCTGACGGTGCTGACGAATGAAATCCAGCAGCGGCTCATCCCCGTTCATCTCAACCACCGTGCCATCCTGGGCCAACAGCGTCAGTGTCGTGGTTGGCTTGAGGCGCATGGTGGTTTTCTTGATCTGGCGTTCCGGATCGTTGGGATCGGTTTCGATCTCCACCCGTGCGATCTGCTCGACAGGCACCGTTTTGCCACGCAGCGCCACCCGCCCATACTGCTCATGCGCGATGACCGCCCCATCAGCAATGCCTGCCGCCAACACCAGCGCGGTATGCCCCGGACGTGGCGCAACAGGCGGCACAATGTCGGTGGGTGGCGGCGGCACATCCAACAGCGCCTGAAAGCCCTGGGTCTGCCATGCGCCCTGCGCTTGCAGTAGGCGCAGACCTTGCTCCTCATCGATCAAATCCGGCGCAAAGACAAAGTGCTTAATCGTAGGCGGCTTAGGCAGAGCGTAGAGTGGTTCCGGTTGAACAACCAGTGGCAGTGGATCGGCTTTCTGAGCCAGGATCTGCTGATACACTGGCCCGGGATTGGGTTGATGGGCAGTCTTGAGCGCAACCACGACGATCTGCTCATATTCACCCTGGTGTTTTCCTGGCAGCGCCCACACATCGACACAGGTGCTGTTCTTGGCAAAGAAGGCGGCGGCCTCTTCGGTCAGATGGGACCGATAGACACACCACATTGCAACAGCCCCGTCTTGCAACCATTTCCAGGCATGACGCAGATACACGAACTCGATGCGTTTGCTGTTCTTGGAGTCGGCATCGTAGTCATACGGCGGATTGAGCCAGCCAATGCTGAACGCGCCGAGTGACGCGCTCAACCTCTCGACATCACAGCGCACCGCCTGCTGCGGGCCAAATCGATCCAGACATTTCGCGGCCCGTTCGCCATCCAGCTCATTGGCATAGGGTGTGACAGTCCAGGCTTTGGCGGCGTAGTCGAGAAATTCGCCCTCGCCGGCATAGGGGTCAAGCAGTCTGTGGGCCGAAGTGCCCGGTGCGACAAGGGACACAATCGCGGCATGATGATGGGCTTCCACGGGATAGTATCCCATTTTGGCCTTGGCCTCTGGACGCATAGACACAGCCTTTCTAAACGCAAACCGCCCTCGAAATTATTCGAGGGCGGTTGTCACTGATCGATTTGGGGTGAGTGAAAACTAAGCGGCGTGCGTGATCGCCTGCGGTTCAGGAATGAGATCGCCATGCTTCAAGCAGCTGATAAACCACCCGCGCTTGGCATCCTCAAGCAGTGTCAGCGCTTCTTCGATCGTATCACCAGCGGCCACACAGCCCGGCAGCTCTGGTAGGATCGCGCCCCATCCATCTGGATCGGGAATCAACTCAATCCGATATCGCAAGCTGAGATAATAGTCTAAATCTTTAATCGATGTCGTCATCGTCGTCTTTTTCCTCCTCATCTTCGATCATCTGGCCCTGTTGAACACGGGCCTGCTCCGCCTGCTTGATGGCCTCCAGAGCTTGTTTCACATAGCGTGATTTCACCGGACGGGCATACGGGATATTCACCCGCAGCACAAGATCACCAATCACCTGACGAAAGATATGATGACTGCCTGTGGCATGGTCTCACTCAAAACCATGCCTTTCAAGGGCTTGTCGCAGATCCTCAAAAGGAACATTGGTCGGATTATTGCGAAGGCGTTGCAGCTGTTTTTGTCGTTTGCTCATGATTCTGATTCTAAAGTGATTTCAGGGGAATGCAATCACCCCGTTCGCCAGTCCGCCTGTCACAAGCCGCGTCCAGGCTGATTCATCCAGTTCAACAATCCACAGATCAATCCCGCCGCCCTGCGGGGACGGTTTCCGCACCAATCCCGCTGTCTGCCCCGCGTGATACAGATAGCCCGACCACTGCTCAAAGACCGGAATGTTCACCAACTGGCGGACATGATGCAGCAGTTTCACCATCGCCTGCTCATCGCTCGTGCGGAAGATCCCAGTGATGGATTTGCCCAGATAGTTGGGTTGTGTGAGCCACTCATGCACCAGAATCGCACTCGTGAACTTGGCTTCGGGCAGCGTGTTCAGATAGGCGGTATACATGCCTGTGTTGGCTTTGCCATCCGTCTCACCCGCACTGAGTTCGAGCGCAGGCGCATCGGAGGGCACAAGCGAGATGATTTCTCCCTTACTCAACTTCGCGCGAATGGCTTCTACCGCCATTCTGGGGCCTCCAATATTTAAGTAGAGCAAGACCTGTTGATGCACGGCAAAGCCATACGAATAGACCTGTCCCGTGATACTGCCCGTCAGTTCGCCGCAGCAGTCCTGGTGGATTGGTGTCCGCGTGTGAGATGTGCGCGTCGGTAAAAGAGGGGGCTGTAAGATCGGCTGCCGCTGGGCCTGACGGATGGCTGTTTGCACCGCATCAAGGTCACGATCATCAGATGGAAGCAGAACAGGGGCCAACACACGAATGGCAGGCGGTGGCGCGGGATCATCAGCGGGGAGTTCAGGAACAGCGTCCCCAGTTTGTTCATCAAGCGAGGTTAGAGGCAAATCCGCTCTTGCAGAGGTCACCTCGTCCAGCACCGTGTAGTCCTGCGGGATGCGCTGGCGGCGCTCGATGTTGGCCAGAAAAGCTTTCTCTGCTGATGCGCCAAACATCAGCATCACTGTTTCATCGCGTTCAATGCCCCGCAGATTTTGTGGCTGACTGTCAAGGTTATCCTGAAACACACTGTGGATGCCGTGTGCGTCAAAGTCCACGTCATAGGCAAACTCATGTCGATAATCAGGCATCTTTTTGTATGTATAACGCCGCATGATCGTGCCAGGCGTGTCCATGCGCAGCTTTTGATGTACCGTCACGCGCACATTGGTCGCCAGATAGACGGTTTGGCCCAATGTAAACCTGTGGGCGGGCGAAGCGATGACAGGGGCTTGTGGTGACGCGACGCTGATCTTCGCACGGGCCTCTGCTGCATCGTCTTCGATTAACACCTGTTCAATTGCGGCGGTGAGAGCCGGTGTCAGCGATGGTAGTATCACGGCAGGCGTCGCCTGAACCAACCGCTGGATGGCCTCCGGTAGCGTCGCGCCCTGAAAGTACCAGGCACTCCGCTTCTTGCTCCAGCGACAGCCTTTGAGCTTCAGCAGATCACGATGCGGATAGGTCTCGCCTGTCAACCACCACCAGCCGGGCTCATGCGGTGAGCGTTGACTATATTCGGCGCGAATGCCTTCCACCGCTGTGACTTTTTCGCCGCTGCTTGGTGACACAACGCGATAGCGGGTTGGATCAATGCTTGGCCCTGTCCGATTGACGACCAGCGAGAAATCAGCCTCGCCTGTATGCGGAAAGTGCCACCACTGATTTTCGTGCCACCAGAAAATGCCTGTCCGACGCGAGGGATGAACAGAAGTCAGACGTTTGACTCTCTCGAATTCATCATCGGATAAGGCCAGCAGCAGAAAGCCGTTATGAGCGCTCACATCGCCCTCGATGCTGACATAGTGATAACTGGCATGCTTCGACGTCACATCGAGCGCACGCGACCCATACAACGCCAGCAGCACAGCGCGACCAAGGGTGCTGTAGCCGATTTTATACGCGGAGATCATCGCGCCCGAAGCAGGCGCACGGACCCTCTGAGATCCGTAAGTCTCCAAAGAGATAATTTTGAGCGCGGGCTGCATATCTATCCTTTCCGATAAGGCACTTGTCAAGCGCCTGAGCCATCTTCGCCCGCCCCGCCGCGCTAGCGGCGCACGCTGAAAGCGTAGAGATGTCGTCCTCCGCTGATAAATCAGTGGGCAATCGTCTGACTGCATTCGTCATTTATGGCTATCATGGAGGTTGGTTATAGGAATAGGGGAGGGGAGAGATATAAGCAAACGATTGCTGTGGGGATTGATATTTTTGCTGCTGTGGGCAGTCCCGTTGCGAGCACAAGATGCTGATGCAGGTTACCAGGAGGCGCTACGGCGGATTGAAGCGGCACGAGTGAGCGGGGCAACGAAGCTTGATTTGTCTCAATTGGGAATTGAGACACTGCCGCCCGAAATTGGTCAACTTACCACCCTTCAAACGCTTGACCTCTCTCATAATGAATTGACGACGGTATCTCCACAGGTTAGCGATCTCGTACACCTCCAGATCTTGAACCTCTCGTTCAATCAATTGACTATACTGCCCGCTGCGATCAGACAACTCACAAGCCTTACAATACTTATGCTACTTGGAAATCAACTCACAAGCCTTCCGCCTGAAATCGGAGAACTCAAAAATCTTCAGTGGCTTGATCTCCCAGGCAATCCATTAACAACTCTGCCAATTGAGATCGGACACCTTACAGAGCTTACAAGGCTTGATTTTACTCCTCCTGTCACATTTCCACCCTTGGAGAGCCAGCGACATGGCACGCCCACCATACTCGCCTATCTCCGCGATTATGAGGCCATGTTGATGCATCAGACCATTGCAAGTATCGCCGCTGGGGTTGGTGGCATCGTGGGGCTGATATTGGCGTTTCGCTGGCGGCAGCGGCGCAGTCTGGGGGAGAAGAAAAAACGACTGTAGAGGATATAAAGCGAAAGGGCATCCTGCGATCAGGATGCCCTTTTTGTTATGAATCGCCCCACTTCTTTTCGTAGGCTTCGAGCCATGCACGCATTTGCGTTGCATAGCTCAGGGCAGTTTCTTTTTCGCCCGGCTTCGCAGTCGATGGATCACGATCCATGAACTTATCCATTTCCCGTCCGATGGCTTTGAACCTCAATGCAGCAGGAAGGGCAGGGATCTTAGTGTGGTCACTCTGACCCTGCTGATCAGCAATCCATTTACGAAATTTAGCGACAGGCAGTTTATATTCTGCCGCATGATCCAGTGCAAATTTCTGTTGTTCAGGAGTGAGATGAGCAACGGCACGATGATGATTGTAAGACAAATCCTGGTTACGTAACCAGGATTGCACTTTACGCGACACGCTTGCATAGTTGTAAAGTGTATCCAGATCGCGATCCAGGCTTTCCGCCAGTTTAGGCAGATCACCCCATGACACCTCTTGCCCGTATACAATCCAATCACCTATGAGCCACTGAATCGAGCCTTCTAACTTGAGCAGCAGAGTACCGACTTGGTCCCATGCCTCGAAGCTCATATTTTCAGGAGGGATAAGTCCGGTTGGTGTCAGTTGGAAGCCATGCACGATGAGTGTGCCATCATAAACAGCCAGATCGTTGGTACGACCTTCCAGCTGCTGCATTAAGTCAGTGAGCTGTCCCTCAAGCTCCTTCACACGCTTGGCTTCAGGAGAGACAAAAGCCTCCATTGGAAATAGATCAGGAGCACCTTCTTCATAGGCACGATTTGCTTCGGACATGGGATAGAAATCAGCAGGCTGGGATGATTGATCCGCATTGCCGCTGAAGACACTCACGCGCTTTGGGTTTGGCTTTGGCATGAGTGTCCCCTTTAAGCAGTGGTTGCAGCGAGAGCGGTTTTGACTTGAGTAACAAAGGTTTCAGCATCTCGTGCTGCTTCCGTGTTCGAGTCGTAAGCAAAGATCGACTGCCGTGTTGATGTGCTCGCGGGCCATACGATGCGATTATGCATCGGGCGAAAAACGGTCATACCAGCCGCTTGCAGATCAGCCATATTCAGCGAATGCTCTTGGGTATTCAAACGTGTCATCGTCGGGATGATGCCAAGCATCTGAATCGCAGGACGTCCGAGGCCCTGGCGCACACCAGTATATGCTCCCATCACATTCACCGATTCGCGTAGACCTTCCATACTGAAGTGTTCTAGCTGGGTAGGGTAGATGATGTAGTCAGTCGCGATATAAACAAGAATGTGGAGAAGAGACGCACTTGGTGCAGTATCTACGATCACGTATTCAAAATTCTTTGTCAGTTCTTGCAGACGGTGGTGCAAGAGCATCGCATTCTCAACAGTCAAATTACGCGATTCACGATCACCAGGCAAAACCCAGAGCTGACCTTTCGCAGCAGGGGCAATGCGCTCGGTTTCAACGCGCCGGGCCAGAGTACCCCAGGCTTCCTGACGTTGGATCAGATTATAAAAATGGGGGGCTTTTTGCAGGCCAAGGGCGTATGTAAGTGTTGCTTGAGGATCTGTATCGAGAACCATCACCATCGCGCCATCACGAGCCAAAGCACAGGCCAATGTCATCGCCAGGGTCGTCTTACCCACGCCGCCTTTTTCATTTAGAAAAGTGATTGTTTTCATCGTCTTTAATCCGATATACTACAGATGGTTAGAGTGGGCGGGGTGATGTGCAAAGTTTGACGCCGAGCACGCATCCCGTTTGCTTTATCGCTCTTTATTTTGAGCGACCCATTACCTTATACCTCAAGAAACGCTTTTGAACTCGGATACCCCTTCTAAAAGAAGCAGTTCCTCAATACCACACCCGAAGTACTCACACAACTTGGCCATGATATCCTTATCCAAGCGATTGACTTTTTCACGGCACCAATCAGACATCGCTCCACGAGAAATACCCACAGCATCCGCAACTTCTTCCTGCGTCAGTGGTTGGTACTCAGGGTTACGTCCGTCACGAACCGCTTTGTCATACATGAGTTCTTTAAGGCGAATTTTTATTGTTGGCATTGAACTGCCTCACTAAGGCTGAGTATCTGAACATTCTTAAATTTGAGTATATACATATTTTCCTATGTGTCAAACCGTGTAATTGACAACAAGACACATTGACACATAAGATAAAATGGAATAGTATGAAGATACAGGTGAGTACTCACCTTTTATCAGCGTTCTACGTGGACAATTAGGTTTTTATGAACTCAATGAATCACTTAGCTGAGATAGGGTTGGGGAGTTTAACAACTGTACAACTTGATGCTAACTGCGTTTTAACAGAGTCGTTGCGCGGAATGTGTCCTACGATATAATCAACAATACATCTGGCGACTTTCGCTTAAAACGCGAAAACCCGTACTGGGCATACGGGCGTTCGATATATGCACAAAGAAATAGCTGACTCGATATCAGCTATCTACAAAACCATATCCCTATAGAGGAACTCTAGAGACCATTTAGAGAAGGCCTTTGTGTTCCTACAAGACAAAGTTCCTGTAGATGTTTTCAAGTTTAGATGATTTCATAAAATCGCGCAAGTGATTTGCAGTTGTTGAAGCCATTTTTAGACAATTGTTGATCAAAATTGAGAGGATTCATCTGATGAGTGATTTGAGATTACAGGGGTTTTCAAGAGAAATTCACAGATTGACCCATAGAGGGCAACAGACATCTGACATTAACTTTTTTCACTTAAAGCGAGGCGATTATGCTTGGCACAGAGAGGAAAAGGTGTAGGAAGCGATTAAACTTCTCAGCGGCTCACAATGTGACTGGTAGGCCTAGGAAACTTTCCCAATTCACATTCCCAAAGCTGTCGAACAAGTCTCGTCGCCCCCTGCGCTGTTACATATTGCAGTTGGCTTCACGTTCTACATCCCGATATAGGCGATGTGTGAACGTCCGATGGAGGGAGTTGATACTTGGATAACTCCGAGTCATCCTCTTCATTATACGAAATTATCTTAGATGTTTCAACACATCTGGGCTTTTCTGTGATTCCTTTAACGGGAAAGCGTCCGCCAAAGGGTTTCAATTACTCCAAATACCAATCACAAAAGCCTACAAGCGCTGACCTAACCACCTGGTTTGCAGCAGATGAATTCACAGCATATGGCGTCGTCTGCGGTGCAGTCTCCAACGGCCTTTTTGTCCTCGATTTCGATTCAGACACGGCTTATCAGGACTTTATCCTCAAATTCCCACAGATTGCTGAGTCCTATACAGTCAAGACACGACGCGGCTTCCACATCTATCTGAGCACCGATACAGCCCTGCGCACGCGCAAAATCCCCGGCGGCGATCTGCTGGCTCAGGGGTCGCTTGTGGTGGGTGCAGGCTCATGTGTCAATGATTTTTGCTACAGCATCGCTATCAATGCGCCCATCCTCAATCTCATGCCTGACAGCCTGCAAAATCTACTGCTATGGGCGACCAGCAGCACCGAGCAACCAGTCATCAAACCTACGAGCACAAATAGTAGTCAAACGCACGTATTATCACGTCTCGCCAGCCTCTATCAAACGCAGGCCTCAATTGTGGGCCGCAACAACGCTCTCTACAAAACAGCTCTATCCGCTGCCCAGGCTGGCATCAATCAAACAGAGACAATCGGCTCATTAGCACTTTTACACGTCGCCGCACCAGCCATCGGATTGCATCCACATGAATCAGCACCAGAGCGTATGCAGGAGGCCATTGCGACCATCGCCAGTGCCTACAAAGGGCCGCATATTCTAACACGTCGCAAGACAGGATCTGTGGGCGTGCCCAACGCGCTGCGCGAATATCTGCTCAAAGCTCATCAATCCACCATTTCAGCACGCCTGCTCGACATCTTCTCACTTGCTGGCTGGACAGCGGGAAGAGTCTTCTCTACCAAAGAGGCCGTTGAGATCGCATCACAGCATGGCCTCAGCCGATCATCAGTCCTAGCGGTATTATCCGGCAGGCTGTCAACCATCAACGAACAGCGCATGATTGAGCATAGTGAGAAAACGCATTCACATAGTCATAGCACAGATAAACCCCCTGCTGGGGAGGGGGACGATAGAAGATTCAATTCCAGAGGTCGTAAAACCAATTTCTACTGTGTCCCTGATTTAGCCCTTCTCTGTCAAATTTGTGAGATTGCCAGCGATCAACAGGGCAGCACAGATCCTCTAAACGCGCAGGATGTAACCAGCGAAAAAGCCTATCGCATGGCGATGCATCGTGAATTGGTGCGGCGCACCTCCCCTGAACTCTCATATGGTTGGCATGCGGCACGTCTCAATGTCTCCGCACGAACAGTGCGCCGCTACAATTCCGCTTTAGGTGTGATCGTGACGCCGATCTTTGGCTATCGGCCTCTGACATGGGCCACTATTAAGCACGATGATCTCTGGGGCAGCATCAAACCCAACACAAGCGGCCGAGACATCACCCCTGGACGCTGGATACAGACCTCTGAGGGCCAACGTTATCCCGCCATCAAGGGCATCGCTTATACGTTACTCAAGGCGAAAAATATACTTATCATGTGTAAACAAATATCATCAAAGTTTCAACTTCCTGTTGTAGATCGTCCGATCATTATTTATCCGTGCATTTGGCGGCACCTGGATGGCACAGCGCCTGATTGGGGTGGGGGAGAGTACGAGTATCCAGTGGGACGAGTTTTGATGCCGGGTCTATCGACTGTTGAGAGGCATGATGAGAGGATTAATCAGGGCCCTGATGAGGCGTTGATCCAATTTGTCAACACCTATATGGCGAGGCCGCAGGATTTGACTGTCCTGAAAGGCGTGGGCCAGTGGTATGAAAAAATTCTCAATCAGGCCGGTATCACCCGCTATGAGCATCTCGCGCAGGCGGATGCAGAGCGCATTAAAGGCCTGTCGGGGATGGGCCAATATATCACCTTGCCCCAGGTTTCATTCTGGATTGATCAGGCACGCGTGATCTCGAAGAAGCTTGTATCTGTTGAGGCGCTGCAAGGTTGGTTGTACAAGGACTGGTATGACTATCATATGGAGCGCGGGCGCATCGAAAATGTGACTGACGCCCTGCGGCTACGCCTGGCCTGCGAATTCCGCGAGAAGGGCTGGCTGAAATATCATGGCTCACTGCCAGCATGGTTTGTTGAACTGATCAATACTTAACGTGACATTTCTCGTTACAGTTTATAATCTTTTTAAGATTGAAAGGAGATTTTTATGTCTGCCGATAAAATTGACGTTTTGAAAATGCAAGTTGCTAGGGCCCTTATGGAAGAGGGTCATAAAGACGCCGCGCGAGCGGTCCTGGTCTTTCCTGTATAAACCGCAAAAAAGGTTGGTTTTGAATAGGTACCCCCTCAATCTACCCCTGATGTCCCCCAACAGTAGACATTGGACTTTGCCAAGAAATAATCGACGCTCAAG
>DAOTUR010000744.1:0-2068 GCA_034436915.1 Anaerolineae bacterium | reverse complement strand
AATTAGGAAGACTATAGGGCAACACGGCTTTGTCTTACCCTTCGCAAGGCTCATTTATCCAGTGTCTTTGAGTCTACTCCTACCTGCCCCTGAGTTCTACATAAAGTGCGGAAGAACCGAATTTGTGGTCAGGTATTGGCCTCATCAACAAAGGCGTCGGCACGGCGCTGGTGGGCGATGCCGATACCGTCGCGGAACGCCTGCAAGAGTATGCTGATCTGGGGGCGGATACATTTGTGCTCTCAGGCTATCCGCATCTGGAAGAGGCGTACCGTGTGGCCGAGTACATCTTCCCGCGTTTGCCTGCCTGGAGAGACAAGGTGGCGGCCAACGATCACATCTTCAATCCGACGGGCTTCCCGCTGACGTGGCAGTAATAGACGGCAAATGTACGGAGGCATGAGATATCATGCCCTGTTTTTATTTTTCGCCCCTAAAGCCACTTGCCTACCGCTCAAATAGCCAGTGCACCGCTTTGACGAATTCAATCTGCCAGATGGCATTATGGTGGCCCCTCCATTGCCGTAGAAGACAAACTTTACCTCAGCCTTTTCATAGGCCGTACAGGATGTGATCGCGGCTGGCAAAGGCACTCCTCTTATCCCGTGAGCGTTCGTAGGATCAGGCCGAGGCAGACAGGGCAAGGAAGTCATACAGGCTTCTTGCCCTGTCCTCATGAGCCGAGACGATTGATTTTGTTGACCTCATCCTCCGCCAGCATTCGCACCAACTCAGCATGTTCGAGGTCATCCAGGCCCATCTCGCGGTAAAACAGGATTTGTTGCAGCCGCATTACGGCAGCGTCGTTATAATAACGGTAGCCGTTTGCACCTACTTGAGACGGCTTGAGCAGACCAATATCATCGTAGTGATGCAGTGTCCGCACGCTGATCTGCGCCAGATCGGAGAGCTGTTTGACGGTATACATGATCACACTCCTGACTTGATGTGCATCATAAACCCTCACGTCACGTCAGAGTCAAGAGATTACAGAGGCAAAAAGTTCGTCAAACATTCCCCCTGTATGTTATAGTCGCATTCGATAGTCTATGAAGACGATACGTTATGTGAGGAGATGACTGATGACATCCGTTAATTATGGAACATGGATCATGCGTGGTGTGCTGGCCGTTATGGGCATCCTTTGCCTCTCAATTGCAGGGATGGCACAGGAGGCAACAGCCGTGCCGGAACTGCCCAAAGCAACAGAATCGGGCATGGCTGCGGTTAATGATATTCAGATGTATTATGCCACATACGGCGACCCCGCCAACGAACCGCTGATTTTGCTGCACGGCGGCCTGGGCAATGCCGATTATTTCGTCAATCAGATTCCGGCCTTCTCCGAAAAATATTATGTCATCACAGCAGACAGTCGCGGACATGGCCGTTCCACCATGTCTGAGAAGCAAATCAGCTATGAAGTTATGGCGTCTGACGTGCTGGCGCTGATGGACTTCCTCAAGATTAAATCCGCCTCTCTCGTGGGTTGGAGCGATGGCGGCATCATCGGGCTTGATATCGCCATTCATCACCCGGATCGCCTGAAAAAACTGGTCGCGTATGGGGCCAATTATATTCCGTCAGGCGTCCGCACCGACATTGGCGAGAGTGTGCGCTTCAATGCTTATATCGACATGGCCTCGCAGGATTATAAGCGTCTCTCGCCCACACCGGACGGCTTCGATATCTTTCTCGCCAATATCGGCAATATGTGGGCGACAGAACCAAACTACACCCAGGATCAGATGAAGAGCATCACGGTTCCCACGCTCATCCTCGATGGGATGCAGGAAGAAGCGATCTATCCCGAACATAATCTGGAGATGGCAAAGCTCATCCCCGATGCAGAACTGGTGCTGATGGGCAGCGTGGGCCATTTTGCTATGTGGGAGAACACCGAGGAATTCAATCACATCATTCTGGATTATCTGGGACGGTAGAAACTGTTACCGAAAAAGCGCCGTAAAGCCCCTGCCTTCAGGCATGGGGATATAAGGCGTAGGAGCACAAACCACTTTTTCTGATAGACGCGTCTATGAGATGGGGCATCATCTCATACTGTCTC
>DAOTUR010000743.1:0-5986 GCA_034436915.1 Anaerolineae bacterium | reverse complement strand
GCCCGGCGTCCGATGTTGACCGCCGCGTTCGTTGTTTGCTCCGCTAACTGTTGCCCGGACGGATGCCCGGTGTCTTGAGCGGCCTTTAACACCTCATCTAGGCTTTCCTGATTTTACGTATGGCAAGACTTCGCCACACACCCTCTCTCAGTCCTTTGTTAAGGTGCTAAGAGCCTTCTAAGAAATCAGGGGCGGAAATACAAGTTTTACGCCTTACCTCCCCATCGCTAAAGCGAGGGGCTTCACGGCGCTTCTTCGGTGAATGATTACCCCTACACAGCAACACATCTGACTTCATACATATCTCGGCATTTATGAAAACAGATGTGCCTCCCCGTCTTTAGGATTGGCCCAAAAATTCCACCAGATGCCGATTGACCGCCTCCGCTTCATCGTGCTGCACCCAATGTGTCGCGTTGGGGAAGTAGACGAGGCGGCCATTCTCGCACAGCTCAATGCTGAGTTGTGCCATCTCTTTGCTGAGGGCAATATCTTTTTCGCCCCACAGCATCAGCGTTGGCGTCTTGATGAAGCCTTTGGCCCGCTCGATCCGCACCGTGTTGGGTGGCAAGGGGCCGGGGTTGCCAACCGCCCGATACCAGTTCAACATGCCAGTCATCGCGCCCGGCTGTAACCATGCTTTGCGATATTCGGCGATATCCGCCGTGCTGAAAGTCGTCTTTTGGGCGCTGGTCAGCAGCGCCTTGACCAGCGGTTGAGCGTCATTTCGCAGCAGGGCCGCTTCGGGCAGGCGCGGAATCTGAAAGAAGCCGATGTACCAGCTTTTCAGAATCTGGCGGACATTGAACTGCCGTACCTGATCGGCCAGGATGGACGGATAGGGGACGTTGAGAATCGTCAGCGTCTTGAGCAGCTTGGGGTAAAGCGTCGCCACCCACCAGCTTACCGCCGCACCCCAATCATGGCCCACAAGATGAATCTGCTCATAATTGAACGACTCGGCCAGCCCCTTGATATCGGCTGCCAGCTTGCTGATACGATAATTGTCAACGCCGTCGGGCTTGTCGCTGAGATTGTAGCCGCGCTGATCGGGCACGATGACGCGATAGCCATGCTGCACCAGCGCCTCAATCTGATTGTGCCAGCCATACCAGAATTCCGGGAAGCCATGCAGCAGAATCACGGGTGCGCCTGTTTCCGGCCCGGCGATGATGGTATGCAGATGGACGCCGTTGACTTTGATGAAGCGTTCTTCGTAGGGGACGTTCAAGGTGATGGTCATCGAAATGCGATCCTGAATGTGAATGATTATGCCCGTGATCATAGGGGCAAACAGGCCGCGCTGCAAAGGATCGGCGCTTAATCCCCGGTCTGCCCGACGGATGCCGGACTCTCCCGCTGTCGCACCCGCCGCATAAACGCCTGCACACGCGGGAACAATTCGGTATAGGCACGGTAGAGCAGGCCGGAGGGCGCATAATCCCACGCGCCGATGAAGCGCGTCACCGTGCCGCGAAAACCGCGTTTGAACTCGTACACGCCCCACATGCGATCTTCTTCTGTGAACACCGTCGGCGCACCCCAGAAATCATAGACGGTGCAGCCCTGCGCCTTTGCCCAGGTGATCGAGGCCCATTGCAGCGCATAATTGGGCATTCGTTCGCGTTCGGCATTGGCGGATGCGCCATAAAAATACCAGCACGTCCGCCCAAAGTGAAACAGAATCACATGGGCGATGGGCTGGCCCTCAAATTCGGCAATCAGGGCATGAGCGAGTCCTGCCTGCATAAATGTGCGCCACAGATCGCCATAATACGAAAAAGGCCGCGTGAGGAAGGCATCGCGGGAGCCAGTCGTCGCATACAGATCGTAGAGCAATTGCACATCGTCGGGCGTGGCGGGGCGAATCGTGACGCCTTTTTTCTCTGCCGTGCGAACTTTGCGGCGGGTGTTCTGGCTCATCGCCGCCAGAATCTCGTCCTCAGAGTGGGTGAGATCGAGCGCGATGGTGTTGCGGAATTGAATCTGTTCGCCGCGCTGCCAGCCGTTTTTGTTGAGAAGGGCGATAAAACTCTGTCCAATCGAATTTACAGCATCATCGTCTTCGCCGGGGACGCCTGTCGCCGCGATGATATCGGGATCGATTTTGAGCCAGATCGCTCGTTCACGCCGCGCATACGCTTGCAGCCAATCCAGGATGTCTGAGGTCAGCGCAGCATCGTCATAGACGAGGGCCGGGCCTTTGGAGATATACAGCAGCGTCAGCGGCCCGACACGGCGCACGCCAATCGAGGCCATGCCCACAACGACGCCGTTTTTAGAGAAGGCGTAGCGCTGCGGCTGCCATCCGGTCTGACGCGCCTTAAAGTCACCCCATTCCCAGGATTGCAGAATATGGGCGTAGGGCAGATGCCGCAGGGTGTCATTCCACTCATGCGGATCGGTGATGAGACGAGCGTCCATAAAAACCTCTTCGGAACCGCAAAGACGCAAAGAGCGCAAAGATTTTTTCACATTTTCTTTGCGCTCTTTGCGTCTTTGCGGTTTATGTTTCTTCTGTTGATTCGGTGGTTGTCTGAATGGGAGCCGCCCGCCGTTCGCGTCGGTTCAGGATCGCCTCAAAGATTTGATAGATCTGAAGCTGATACACGCGGTCAAATGGTCTGTTCGAGCGGACAATCTGCCCGCCCCAGCCGCGCTTGAAGCCGTACACGCCCCACAAGCCATCGCTGCGCGTCTGGAATTGGGCCTCAAGCGTGGCTTCGTCTTCATCAGGGATGCCCCACAGATCGTACCACTGTGCGCCGCGACTCATGGCCCACTGCACTGCCGCCCACTGCACGCCATAGCTCGCCATGAGATTACGCTTGTGAGCGATGGAGGCTCCGTAGAGATACTGCGCGACCTCGCCCACATGCGTGGCAAAGACTCCAGCGAGAATATCGCCCTCATGCTCCGCGAGAAAGAGCGCGGCATCCTGCGGCACAAACAGATCATAGGCACGGCGATAATATGCGCCCTCATGCGTGTAAAAGTCGTTACGTTCGCCCGTCGCATTCATGAGCGTGATAAACGAGTCAACGTCAGCGGGTGCAGCCTGAAAATAGCGAATGCCATTTTTCTGCGCTTGGCGGATTTTGCGCCGTGTGCCTTGATTCATGCGGGCCAACAGTGCGTCTTCACCCTCGCGCAGATCAAGGATGATGGTGCGCGGCGGCTGAACTGGACGGGAAACCTTCTTGTACTGCTTGTCTGGTCTTGCATAGCTGTCATTCGGGAACGGCAGCCCTGTCTCATATTTGAGGAAAAAGGCACGGTGCGGTTTTGCCACATTATCAATCGCCTGGAAAAGGGTAGGCCATTGATGTGTGTCTGTCACGAGTGGCCCATACGGGCAGTAGCCGCGTGAGAGCAATCCGCGCACCATCGGCTTAAACAGCAGCAGCGCCCCCGCCACAATCTGATTATTCTCGCTCAGGGCCACGCGCACAGGCCGCCAGCCCTCCGACGCTTGCTGTATGCCCCAATTGCTCAGTTGCAGCACATGGCCGCGTGGATGCGAACGCACAAAGGCGTCCCATTCCATCGGCAGGGGCGTCATCATCTCAAGCGTCATGGCGCGGCCTCAATCGGCACATAGATTTGATACGAGGTATTGGCCCAGACGCGCCGATAATTCAGGCCGTCAATATTCGGCATCTCCGACAGCAGCGGCTGTGCGCCAAATTGCAGCAAGACGGCACACGGCGCAAACGTATTGAACGGCGCTTGACTGGAGAAGACGTGCGTTTCGTTGGTGAGGCCGATGGATTGCAAATAGGCGCTCGGAATTTTCTCCCGAATCAGCATCATGACCGGATAGAAAATCGTGTTTTCATCGCCAATGATGCCGATTTGCGTGCAGGCCATCGTTGCCAATTTATCAGCGGCCTCCTGCGAGGGCGGATACAACTCGGATTTGGCGGCGAAATACTGCTCACGGTGCGGTGTGGCGAAGATACTGCGGTAATTGATATTGTCGCTACCGATGTAAAAGCTGATCGCCAGCGGATGACGGGCATCCGACGGGAAAATCGGGCGCGTGCTGATATTGCCGACCCAGAACACCGCCGCCAGCAGCAAAACCGCATTGATGAGCGTATTCAGCGCCCGCGATCCGCGTTCCAGCACGAGGGCCACCAGCGGCGCGGCCAGCAAAAACCAGGAGAGCTGCAAGCGCGTCCCCCACACCTGCCACTTGAGCAGGCCGCTAAAGAGCAAAAATCCTGCCACCAGCATCAGGGCATAGCCGCCCAGAAATGAGGGACGCCAGCGCCGCCAGAAAAGAATGGCGATCAATGCGCCGAAAATTAGGATGAGATGCAGCGGATTGCCTGCGCGATCCTCATTGAAGATTTGCCAGATGGGAGGCAGCGTGAACTCGTTCCAGGGGAAGGTCGTGCGCGGATCGTTGATATCGAGGCCGATGATCCTGTGCAGCGATCCAATCGCCCCCTCAATGGCCCCTGTAACGTTCACCACGCGATTGACCTGATCGGGGATATAGATGTGCAGCGCCAGATTGCGAATCGTGTTGGAGACGAGCACCGCCGGGGTAAAAATCTCATTGGCGTAATAGACGCGGTGGCTGGCAGGCGTCAGCGGCGAGCCATACACCCACAGATTGCGCGCAAAATGCGGCCCATTGACCACGAGAATCATGATTCCGACAGCCAGCCCAACGGGAATAAAACGCATTTTTTCGCTGCGGAAGACGCGATAGATCAGCCACAGCAGCAGCGGCGCGAGAGAAACATAGGCTGTGCCTTTGGTCAGCAGGGCGAGGCCCGCCGCCAGCCCGATTTGTACGGCATCCCACAGGGACACTTTTTCACTGATGAGCGCTCTGAGCGTGAGGGCCATAGCACATAACAGCCACAAGCCCGTGAGGATGTCATTTTTGGAGCCTGTCGCCTGCATGATGCCCACAGGAATCGTCACGCAGAACATGGATGCCGTGAGCTGCCCACGTGATGAGGCCCCAAATAACGAGGCGATATACCCCGCGATCAGAGCGCTCAAGCCAAGCGCTGCGGCCTGCACCAGATTGGCGAGGCTATCGCCGCCGCTGAGAAGCTGCAAATGCAGCATGACATACTCGGCAAAGGGCGGCTGATACACTTGGCGATCCGTGTGCGTGGGGAAGGGTGCGATGCTGTGGAACTGCGCCCAGGAAAAGATGCGCGGCCCATGATAGGCGGCGACATCCCAGGTGTTGGGCGGGGATGCCAGGCCGACAACGACCATGCCCAACAGCAAGAGGGCAATGCCGATCCAGCCCGCCCAGAGCCAGCGCGTGAGGGTGGGGCGTACAAAGGGCCGCATCGCCCCGCGATTGAGCAGGATGAGCGCCCAGGCTCCCAGCGTCAGCAGACCCCATACGATCACATCAATGAGCGGGATGAGGGCGCGAAACAGGCTCAAAAACTCGGTCACGCCGACGATGAGCGCTCCCCAGATCAGGAGCGCCTGAATCAGCGCCAGACGCGAGTCGGCAGAGGGGCGGCGTAGAAGCCACAGCGCCAGAAGCAGCAGGGGGAGGAGCAAAGCCAGCATGGAGACGCACTCATTATCATCGGTGATCCAGCGGGGCATTATAGGGGGCGGGGCGAGGAGGGTCAAACGGGAATAAGCACTGAGCTTCTTATGACTCGTCTTTGCCAGTATCGTCCTCATCGGGCATGGCTGTAAATTCGACTCCGTCGTAAATCTCGGAAAAGGATAATTTACAATCAATGGACGGAAGTTCGAACACATTTGATACAGGATCATAGTCTCGAATAATCCATTGATTACCCTGACGAAAAATATGGGTAATATGAGGCTGGTCCTGGTAGACGTAAACAATTTCTTGCAGCGAGGTTATCTTACCGAAAAAGCGCCGTAAAGCCCCTGCCTTCAGGCATGGGGATATAAGGCGTAGGAGCACAAACCACTTTTTCTGATAGACGCGTCTATGAGATGGGGCATCATCTCATACTGTCTC
>DAOTUR010000742.1:0-12965 GCA_034436915.1 Anaerolineae bacterium | reverse complement strand
AGTAACTGGCATTAAAGTCAGCGGATGGAAGAAAAGGCTGATAGGTTTTGAGAGTCTTTTAGCTCAAATGTACGATGTCTCAGGGCCAATTCCATTTCCGCTGATCGAGCCAGGTCATTGAGTGCTGCTTGGCTCTCCTATGAGTATGGCAGGCTCAAAGAGTATTTGTCAAAGCGCCAAAGTCCAGGGGGCAGGATGCATCCTGCCCACGTTGAATCCCCTACAAATCAATCAGGGCGCGATACATCGCGCCCCTACAACGGCCTTTGTTGCATCAATACCTTCGCCAAAATTCAGAGTACCTAGAAAAGCAGGGTTTTCGCCAAAATTTGGCACTTTGTGACCTTTTATAAGCCAATTTTTAGGGTCAAATTTGCTTCAAAAAGGCAGATTTGGCTGTGTTTTCAAAATTGGCAAAGGTATTGTTGCATGGATAGGTGAATGATTACGGGGTTGAAAACCCCTGCCTTGCCTTTTGCGGGACTGAAGGTCCCGCTTAAACAGTTTTTTTGGCGTGTTTCGGCGGGGTTTTCAACCCCGCAACACGGGAGACAGGGACTTTCAGTCCCTGGCGCAAGCGCTTTTGCCGCGTCTTTGGCTCACAATAAGCACGAAATCCTTAAGTTGCTGCATATGGGACACATAGAATCGCATCGCTCCCCCATCATGCCGCGATAAAACATTAATTCATCCCCAATCCCCGCCGCAGCGTATCCAGCATTTGCAGCGTGAGCAAATTCCGCATCGTCGCCCCATACTGATATTCATCGCCCGTCAGATTGATTGAATCGTCACCGCGCTGCGTCATATGAAAGAAATCGCTGCCCACCCCGCGCCCTGGCAGGCTGCTCGCTGCCACCTCAAGATCAATCAGCGGGAGCTGCTGGCTGGCGGCTATGCGGCGGATGATGGCGTTGAATACGGCGGCCTCCTCTGGATAATAATTGCTGGCATAGGGAAACGTCGTCAGCACCGGGATCACGCCCTGCCCAATCGTCAAAGCCACCACCTGATTGAGGGAATCGTGAAAGGTTGTCGCATCGTAGCGCTGAACATCCACAGAGCCAAACAGGATAAACGCAATCGAGGGACGGATGAGGCGATATTCGCAGAGCAGCGGCGACTCGTTGGGCAAACAGGTTTTTGTGGGCGCATTCAACGGGTCGATCACCGCCGCCGCGCTGAAGCCGGGATGTGAGGCGCTGCTGCTGCGGAGGTAGGCATCCGCGCTGAAATAATTCACGGTGTCTTGCAGCGAGCTATAAACGCCAAGATTGTATTGGCCCATGCCATAGCCGAGCATGAATGATTGATTGCTGGTCAGGCTGTCACCCACTTTGGCAAAGCTACGCGGATTGTTGCCCATTTGCAGCCCCTGTTGATAAATCTCCATCACACGCGGGCTGACGCCGCCCGAAGACACCGCCGCGATGCTGATGGGCGTTGGAGGCAGGCCCATATTGCCATTCGGAAATTGGGATTGAATGAAAATGATAGCGGGGGCTGTGGGCAGCGGCACATCCACGACGGGCAGTCCGGGCGGCTCACGAGCAATTGAGAGAAGTCGGGCAAAGACCCAGCCCTGACGCCCATTTGACGTTTGCACCTTATACCACAACAGATCTCTGGACACGGCCACCAGCATGAGCGGCGTATTGGTTGGCAGAAGGAAAATAGGCGGCTCAAACGCGACGTTCGGGCCATTCCGCAGATTTGCGCCTTCTGTGCTGGCGACAATGGCATCGGGAATCGGCGTTGCCGTGAAGGTTGATGTGCTGGTTGGTGAAGGGGTCATCGTCGCAGTGGGGGCGAAGGTGGGCGTGCGAGTGGCTGTAGGCGTCCATGTGGAGCTGAGAGTTGGAGTAGAGTTGCTGATGTGTACCGTTGGAAAGGCTGTCAATGTCGCAGAAGCTGTGTGCGAGGGGGCCAATGTCAGCAGAACCATCAGGGTTGGCAGGGGCTGAGAAGACGCGCAGGCCGTGATCGTGGGCACAATCAGCAGACTCAACAATACGGTCTTGAACAGGCGGCACGGATCAACCACAGGCATCCTTAACACATGACTCATCACAGACGCCTATTTTACCGAAAAGAGCACAGCGGAGTGTGCCCTTTTGGTCAGATCGGATCGCAACTAATTCATCCCCAATTCCCGCCGCAGTGTGTCCAGCATTTGCAGCGTGAGAAGATTACGCAGGGTGGCCCCATACTGCTTTTCTTCCCCGTTAAGCATAATCCCATTGTCCGTGATGTCCCCACGTATCCCGCGCATGGTCATATGGAAGCCATCCTCTTCGCTCACCCCTCCATTCGGCAGGGTGAGAACAGCCGTTTCAAGATCTATCAGAGGAATCCGCTGATCGGCAGCGATGCTGCGTAGAGCCTCATTATAGGCTGCGGCATTTTCGTGAAAGTTAGGGGCGTGCGGAAACGTCGTCAAAATCGGGATGACACCCTGCGACGTGGTGAGATCAATCAACTGCTGAATCTGATTGCTGTAGACATCAAGCCCCATATCGGAACTTCTCACCTCATTGCCACCAAACAGAATGAACGCAAAGGCGGGCTTCATCACACGAATTTCGCATTCCAGAGGTTTTTCACCGAGTTGGCAAATAGCTTTCCCCTCATCTGGCACACGGAATGAATCCAGCACCGAGGCTGAGTTAAAGGCCGACTCTGATGCCAAGCTATCGCGTGTAAAGGCGTCATGGCTGAAATAGTCAATACTGGCCTGCAAATCCGTATACGAGCCGAGGTTATACTCGCCTGTGCCAAAGCCAATCATAAAGGCCTGCTGCTCAGTCGTGCTGTCCCCTACTTTGATGAACACATGCGGATCGTTGCCCATCTCCTGGCCCTTCTGGAAAATTTCGCGCACCCGATTTGTTACGATGACACCACTCTCATCGGCTGTCGGAAGCGGCTGTACATCTTCAGGTGAGAGACTTGGAATCTCAAGCGTTGCAGAGGCCGACATATTTGAAGAAGATGTCACCATCAAAATAGGTCCCGGTGTGCGCGTCAACGCTTGTGCCATAATTTGGGGGGCATTGGTTGGGATGACCAGCGGGGAATCAGGCGTATTCAACTGAGCAACCACCAATGGAGTCTGTGTCATGAAGACTTGCTGAGGGGACGTGGGAGCACAGGCTGCGATAGTTATAAGGGGCAAAAGGAGTATCAGGCGATAGGGTGTTTGAAAGATGCGTTCAGGCACATAAGTTCCTTACAATCATGTTTACAAGAATTCATCCTTTTTAAAGCCCTCCGTTCGATAAGTCAACCGAGAAAAGATGAGTGTTTCAGGTATGGCAGACCGAGCAC
This sequence comes from Anaerolineae bacterium, assembly GCA_034436915.1. GTDB lineage: Bacteria > Chloroflexota > Anaerolineae > Aggregatilineales > Phototrophicaceae > JALHOR01. The sequence goes on along the minus strand of DAOTUR010000742.1, from coordinate 9,638 downwards.
ACCTGAAACACAACTACTTTATTGATTCATTGGAATCATGGTGGGAATCGGCATGGGCTGCACAGCAGGCGCGAGGACAGTTGGCAGAATCACGCTGTTACCGGGCATGGCTCCATCATAGAGATTCCAGGCCGCATTGCCGGGCATGAGGGCGAAAATACCCGTCGTCGGGCGGCTGACGAACAGCGTGCCATCGCGGGCGGTCTGGACATTCACGCTGTAGGGCTGTTCGTATTCCATTGTCCCCCACCCAACGCGGGCTTGCAGAACGCCGTTGCCGCGCCACAGCAGGCCAAAGCCGCGCCTCGGCTGCCATAAACCGGGGGCAGGCGCATTCAAATATTCGCCCACCACTTCGGGCATTCCATCACTGAAATAATCGCGGAATACCTCCCAGCGCGGATACTGGGCATCGTTGTACAGCACATAAATCGCGTCCTGGCTGCCCACCCACACCATATAGCCATTCTGGAACGTCTCATATACGCCCTGCGACGAATTGGGCGGATTGATCGGGCAGGAGGGCGGGCGCGGCTGAATGAAAAACCATGTACTCGCACACACCTCTTGCGCCGCCACAGGCACTTCCCGCGTAATGGGAATAATGACGCTCGTTGGCAGCAGCAGCGCGGTGGCCGTGGCCGTGACAGTTGTGGTGGGCGATGGGGATTGGGTCGGCGTCAGCGATTGCGTCGGCGTGAGGGTCGGCGTTTTGCTCGGCGGCAGCGTGGGCGTCACCAGCACGAAGCTGCCATCCACCGTCACCTGTTGCAGCGGCGAGAGAATTTCCGGCGTGGGGACGGACAGCGTGGCGGCCTGCGCCTGCGTTTGCGGCTGCAATTGCAAAATGGCGGTGGCAGGTGGCAGGGTCACATCGCTGACGAGTTTAAGGCCATTGTTGGGGGCATCAGTGGGAGGCGTACAGGCGGCCAGACTCATCATCACCAGCAGGCCAAAATGCCCAATCCATCGTCTCACGCGCTCGTCCTCTAGTAACATGATTGACTGTGTGACATTGTAGGGATCATCGCGGTGAGACGCAAAGACTCTCGCGTTTGAACATGGTTTGAAGTGTGGGCAACGATGCACCGAGTCTTAAAAAGCGGTTGCCCCTGCGCCCAGAATATGCGAACATCATCCATCAAGACATGATAGGAGTGACTATGCCTGCAACCAAGACTTCCAAAGAAGCGCGAATCGAGCGCGTGACATGGTTCGCGCTGGTGATGGTCTTTATTCCACTCAACTTCGGGCAGTGGCTGCACACCATCCCCGCTTACTTCTTTCCGGCGGCTGTCGGCGTGATCCTGATTGTCTCAGGCGTATATCAGTACGGCCAGGGCTGGCGCGTCGCCCCCATCGTGTGGATCATCGCCGCCCTCATGATCGCCTATGGGGGCTATGCATGGTATACGAGGCCCTGGGTCGATCCGATCCTGATTGGGCTGATTGGCGTGGTCGCCGTGATAGGACTTGGGGTGCTTACAGGCGAGAGTTAGCATCATATGCACAGCCTTATTTGTGCATATTGACAGAGAGCCTTAGATCGGTTACAAGTAATCAAGTTCACCACTTTTTTCCTAAGATAAAAATGACTGATTCCAGCAGCGTTATTACTGTCGAAGATGTACGGAAACAAGCCCTTCCCCTCGGTACACGGGTGGTCACAGGCGATGGCCTTTTGAATCGTGCGGCAACCTGGACAACAGTCATCTACCCCGAAGACAGCTTGCACAATAAACCTCTGCAAGCCGGGGAGATGGTGCTTGTCTCGCCTGCCGAGACCAAACTGGCGTCGGCCCATGATGTCGATATCATTCGCTGGGCCAGCGATCAACGGGCAGCGGCTGTCGTCTTCAGCACGCCGATTTCGCCCAATGCGATTGCCGAGGCCAAAGCCTGCAATATGCCCCTCCTGCTGATTCCGGCAGGCAATCAGGTGCGGATGGTGGAAAAGACTATCGTCAGCCTATTGGTCAATCGCAAAGGCCAGTTGGAGCTGCGCGGCACGCAGATTTATCGCCAGTTGACGCAAATCTCATCGCGCAATGAAGGCATGTCTGAACTCATCAATGCGATGGCCCGTCTGACCAATAAGGCGGTCATCATCCAGGACAAGCGCCTGCGCGTCAGCGAGAGCACGATTCAGCCGCAGTTCATCGGCGTCTGGGATGAGGTTGAGCAGTTCCTCCGCAAACTGGATAATTTGCCCGTTGAGTTGCAGGATCGTCACCGCGTCAGCGATATTGAAGCGCCTGTGCTGCAATCGCTGCCCATCCCCGGCATCGCCCGCCTCGTTGCGCCCATCGTGACGAGCAGTATCGGACGCGGCTACCTCTCCATCATTGGCTACGATCACGAGATTGATGATATCGATCTGCTGGTGGCCGAGCATGGCGCGGCGGCCTGCGGGCTGGAGATGGCAAAACTCAAGGCCGTGAGCGAGACGGAAAAACGGCTGCGCGGCACATTCCTGGATCGGCTGCTGATCGGCGATGTCAGCCAGCAGGAGGCCGTTCGTCAGGGTGAACGTTTTGAGCATGATATGACGCGCCTGCATGTGGCTGTTGTCGTGTCATGGCGTGGCGATAATGCGCCGTCGATGCGCCGCCTTGAGACGATGGTTAACAGCCTCATCGAAGCGCAGCGCACCAGTGCCCTCGTCTGGCAGCGCGAACGGGAGCGCGAAGTCGTCGTCTTCCATGCGACGGATGGCGATCACCCCATCGACACCAGCCTGAAACTGGCAAACGTCTTCAGCCGTGAGATCAATCGCCAGTACCCCGGCAACCGTGTGGCCGTTGGCCTGGGCCAGTCAGCGCGTGATATCAATGCGTGGCGCACGAGCTACCGCGATGCAGTACAGGCGATGGAGCTGGCGGTGCGGCTGCAAACCGATACGCCGCTCTACATTGGCGATCTGGGCGTGTATCAGTTGATTCTGTCGCTGTCGGATCGGGAGCGCCTGATGGATTTCTGTCAGACGACGCTCGGTAAGCTCATCGATTACGATCTGCGCCAGAATGCCGACCTGATTAAGACGCTGGAAGCCTTCTTCCACTGTCACGGCAATCTGAGCGAGACCGCCAAAATGCTGATTGTGCATCGCAACACGCTGCTGTATCGCATGAACCGCATCAACGAGATTGCCGCGATTGATCTGGAACGGCCTGAGACACGGCTGGCGCTGCATCTGGCGCTCACCATCCGCAGGCTTCTGACGCTGAATTAAATACCCTCACCCTAACCCCTCTCCCATTCATTTGTAGGGGCGCAGCGTGCTGCGCCCAATTATGCCAGATGTCCAAATCAAGGGCGCAGCGTGCTGCGCCTCTACAATGGCAACATATCCGCCCTCCATATAACTGCCGCCGAGTCCCTCTTAAACGTTTATTTCGATCACGATTCAAGTGTTCCGACAAAGAGTAAATCTCTCTGTTTGTATGAAATGCACAACGAATGTTTCTCGCATTTCTCTCATTTCTATGAGGCAGAGGGTATCAATCCTCTCTAAGATAGATAAGTTCGCTGTGTACCCCTGCGATCCGACGAATTTACAGACCATGAAAATAAGATCAACCACTCTGGGCTGTATATATCGTTGTATTAACGAGACATTTGATCGTGCAAGCTGCCCACTAGAAGGGATAACGCATTATGTCCCACTCCTCCACTGACCTTCCCGGCCACCGTCCCTACCAACAGGCGGCGGCAGATCTCGACCTGCACCGTATCGACACCGAGGAGCATGATGCCTGTGCTCTCATCTGTGCGGTACGCAAAGGCGGCCAGCCCACACACGGCAACGTCAAGCGCACGATTGAAGCCCTGGCACGCATGGGCCATCGCACAGGCTATGTGAATGGTGAGGGCGATGGCGTCGGCGTCCTGACGGATATCCCACGCCAATTGTGGGCCAAATGGCTGGCACAGGCGGGCTTCATGTCGTCTGTCGCGTCTGATCGCAACTTCTGGGTGGCCCACGTCATGATTCCGGCCAAAGATCGCCCGCGTGCGCTGCCCCTCATCCAGCAAATCTCGCGCCGCATCAGCGAGACCGGCCTGCACACCCTGACCGAACGCCAGGGTCAGGTTGACAGCCACGTCCTGGGGCCGAATGCAGAAAAGGCCGAACCGTCTTTCTGGCAGATTGCAGGCGTCAACGGACAGGTTGCACCCGATAAACTTGAACGCACACTGTTTGACCTGCAAGTCCAGCTCGAAAATGATCTCGGCGTTCACTTTCCCTCGTTCTCGTCGTTCAGCGTCGTGTATAAGGTGCAGGGGACAATCGAGATTCTGCGCCGCTACTACCCCGAACTGCGTGACCCGGATTATGCCTCGACGGTGACGATGGGCCATGCCCGCTACAGCACGAATACCCAATCAGTCTTCGAGCGCGTGCAGCCCTTCAATCTGCTCGGTCACAACGGCGAATTCAACACCATTGGCCGCTTCCGCATGGAGGCCGCAATGGTTGATATTCCGCTGACGGAAAATGGCTCGGATTCACAGGATATTGACCGCATCGTCCATGCGCTGACAGCCCGCTACGGCCTCGATCTGATCGAAGCGATGGAATATGTCTTCCCACCCTATACGCACGATCTGATCCAGAACGCCCCGGATATTCAGCGCCTGTATGAAGAGATGAAGCAGTCGATGGGCCATTTCGCCCAGGGGCCTGCGGCGGTGGCCTCGCGCATGGGCAATCTGTGCGTCTTCAGCGTCGATTCGCTCGGCCTGCGTCCGCTGTGGTTCGGCGAGACGGAAAAAGAATATTTTGCCTCATCCGAGCGCGGTGTGTATCACCTGGATATGATGGCCTCAAACGCCAAACCGCTCGCACCGAGCGAAAAAATCGCCCTACGGATTCTGCCAGGACGCGGCGTGGAAGTGCTCGATCATGCCGCGATTCAGCGCCACGTCTATGCCCGCGCTCTGGAACGCAATCCCATCTCCAATGATGGCCCGACGCTGTGGGCGCTGTCCACCTCGGAGATGGCCCGTGTCGCGCCTCAGCCCTCAAATGGAAACGGCGGCCTGGGCATCGGCGCACAGGTGTCGATTCAGCCTGCCGCGATTGCAGTGGCCGAGGCTCAGCCCAACGACCCGATGCGTCCTGCCGCACGACGGATGCCCTGGCACGACACCGCCGCCAAATTGAACACCGCTGCCCTCTCGGCCTTCGGATGGGAGCGTTATCACCTGGGCGTGATCGAACCGATTGCCCAGACCGGCAAAGAGATGATCGGGTCGCTTGGTTGGGATGGCCCGCTGGCCGCCATCAGCCACACCCGCACCAATCTGGCGGATTTCTTCAAAGAGACCGTCGCTGTCGTCACCAATCCAGCGATTGACCGTGAACGTGAACGCGCCCAATTCTCGACCCGCGTCCTGATTGGCGTGCGCCCGAACATCGCTGAGAAACGCGCCGATGGCGAATGGCTGATCCAGTTGGAAACGCCGCTCGTGCTCGGCGGCCACCCCGATCTGGGCAGCGCGGAAACGCTGGAGGCTGTGGCACGGCGTCACGGCACAATGACCCTCGATCAAATCGTCGAGACCTTTGGCGAAAAACTCCACTGGATCTCGATGACATGCGCCTCTGATGAGACGGTTGAGGCCGCCCTGGAGCGCCTGCAATCGGAAGCCATCGAAGCTGTCCTGCGCGGCGCTCAGTGCATCGTTCTGGATGATCTTGAGATGCTCAACGGCGTGCGCCTGTGGCTTGATCCGCTGCTCGTGACCGCTGCGGTGGATCGGGCGCTGCGCGAGGCCGAGTATCAGCCGAATTTGCGCCGCCGCACCGGGATCGTCGTCCGCAGCGGGTCGCTGCGCGATCTGCATGATCTGGCGATGTGCGTCAGCCTGGGCGCAAACGGCATCGTCCCCTATGCCATCTACGGCGTGGCGATTGGCATTGCCCCCAAAGCGGGTAAAGTCCCGCCCGAAGAAAAACTGATCGCGGAATGGACGCACAACACCATCAAGACGCTCACCGTCGGGCTGGAAAAGGTCACGTCCACCATCGGCTGCCACGATCTGCGCGGCTATGGTCACAGCTTTAGCTCCATCGGGCTGGCAAAGAGCGTGGCGGCTGTCATCGGCACGCCGAATTACTACGGCAGCGAAGCACGCGGCCTGACCTGGACAGACCTCAAAAAAGACGCCGAAGAACGCGCTGCTGAGGTACGCGGCGAGGCCAAAGCCCGCCTCGACAACCCGGATCGCTTCTACCCCAAGATGTGGAAAAAGATCGAAGCGGTGGCGCAAGGCGAAATGACCATGATCGAGTACAGCGGCGAACTGCTGGAACTCGAAACCGAGATGCCCGTCTCCATTCGCCACCTGCTGAAATTGAAAGAGAGCGAAAACCCTGTCGCGCCCGAATCTGTCGATCTGTCGATCAAAGGCCATGCGATGCCCATGATCATCAGCGCGATGTCGTATGGGTCGCAGGGTGAACTCGCCTATAAATCCTACGCCGAAGCCGCCTACCGCCTTAACACCATCTGTGTTAACGGTGAAGGCGGCGAGATGGCCGATGTGATGGGCAAATACCCGCGCAATCGTGGTCAGCAGGTCGCGTCAGCGCGTTTTGGCGTCAATATCGGCTTCCTCAACTCGTGCGATCTGATCGAGATCAAGATCGGCCAGGGCGCGAAGCCCGGCGAAGGCGGACATCTGCCGGGCCACAAGGTCACGGAGCAGGTGGCAGCGTCACGCGGCACAACCCCCGGCGTCGATCTCATCTCGCCAAGCAACAATCACGACCTGTACTCGATTGAGGATCTGGCGCAGCTCATCGACGAGTTGAAGACTGCCAATCCGCGTGCGCGGGTCTCGGTGAAAATTCCGGTTGTGCCGGGTGTCGGCATCATCGCTGTCGGCGTTGCCAAAGCCGGCGCGGATATCATCACCATCACGGGCTATACAGGCGGCACAGGCGCAGCACGCGCCCACTCGCTGCGGCACGTCGGCCTGCCGGAGGAAATCGGCGTGTGGCTGGCGCACCGTCTGCTGATCGAAAGCGGCCTGCGCGAGGATGTGGAATTGTGGGTCGATGGCGGCATGAAGACGGGCCGCGATGTCGTCAAGATGCTGTGCCTGGGCGCGAACCGCGTCGGTTTTGGCACACTGGCGATGGTGGCGGTGGGCTGTACGATTTGTCGCGGCTGTCATGATGGAACCTGCCACGTCGGGATCACAACCCATGTGAAAACGAAGGAAGAGGCCGAATTGAAGGGCTTCAAATCCTTCCGCCCCTTCGAGGAAAAAGGCTCCCCGGATGGCATCGTCCACGTCTTCAACATGCTGGCCGAAGATGTCAAGCTGTGGGTAGGCAAATTGGGCTTCTCGTGTGCTCAAGACCTTGTAGGCCGCGCCGATCTGCTCGAACAGATGGCAATGCATGATCGCATTGATCTGACCACGCTGCTCAAGCCCGCGCCACGCATTCAGCCGCGCCCGGCCCAGCCCGGCGGACGCCGCGTGTCGCGCCCGCGCAACACGGTCAGCCGCCAGATTACCAATGTCATCGCTGAATATGTCGCCAGAGGGGAATACGAACTCACCTATGACGATGAGCAGGTCATGGCGATGGATCGCGCTCTGGGAACACACCTGTGCGGCGCAATCAAGCGCGGCGAAATCCCGAATTCAAACAACTTAGCAGCGATCAATCTCAGCTTCAGCAATTCCTCCATCCCTGGCAACGGCCTCGCCGCCTTCATCGATGCTCCGGTGAATGTGCTGGTGGAAGGCGGCGCACAGGATGGCGTGGCGAAGTGTGCCAGAGGCGGCACAGTCACCATCCTCAAAGGCTTGAATCATAACGGCGTGCGGCTGGATGGCTCCGTCGGCAAGAGCTTTGCTTACGGCGCTCAGGGCGGTATGTTCATCGTCCAGGGTGATGCCGATACACGGGCTTGCATCCGCATGAGCGGCGCAGATGTCGTCTTTGGCGGCGAGATCAAGCAGCCGCTGCGCGATGAACTCGGCGGGCTAGCCTCCCGCGCCAATCTCAAGGGCTATGCCTTTGAGTATATGACGAGTGGACGCGCCCTCGTGCTCGGCGATCCCGGCCCCTGGATGTGCTCCGGCATGACGGGCGGCGTCATCTATCAGCGCTTGCAACCGGAACTGGGCATGACCGTCGAGGCACTGCGCCGTCGTCTAGCGATTGGCGCGGCAGTGGATATCTTCCAACTGGACGAAAAAGGCGCGGAAGATGTCCATACACTGCTGACGCTGTATATCCAGACGCTGGAACTCTACAATCAGGCGGACGCCGCCATGCCGCTGTATACGCTGCTCAAGCGGCCCCAGAATCACTTCGTCAAGATCACCATCCCACAGCGCGTGAATTAGCCTGATTTTAGAACAGTTTGATCTCACTCCCGTTCCTCCTCTCTTACAAGAGAGGAGGAACGGGAGTGAGATCAAAAACCCCTCTTTCTTTGTGGGAAAGGGGTCTATCCAGAACTCTAGGGAGTCGACTCGGCGGTGGCGAGGGGCAGCGCTTCAGGAGCTTCTTCCGTCGCTATAGGGAATACAGTTGCCTCAATCGCAGGAGCGCTGACGGGATGTGCCACTGTAACAATCTTGATCGAAATCCCTATGCTCATCGGCCCCGGAATTTCGCTGCGCGGAATGCTGTTGATGACACTGCGAACGGTTGCGTCATATGTGCTTGTGTCCACACCCTGTTCAACCACGATCTCGATACTGAACTGTGTAAACATCTCACCGAAATGCAGCACTTCCCCAGTGACAGATGAGCGGCAATCTTCCCCATAGATAGTGGCCGTGACGCTGACATTGGCGATACCGGCAGCGTTGATATTGGTTTGCACCCGCTGTGCCAGCTCCGGCGCGGGACGAGTGGCCCACGCCCACGAACAAAACTCATGCTGCTCATAGGTCGCGGTTGGGCTGGGTTGGGCCGTACTCTCTTCATGCGTCGGTTCAGGAGTGGCATGATCGGATGGTGAGGTCGGTTCGGAGGTCGCATGATCAGCAGGCTCATGCGTCGCTTCGACAGGCAGCAGAGCATCACAGCGCGACGGAATATTCTGACGCTCTATCAAGTAACCTTCAAAACGGATGAGATACCACCCGCATTCCCATTGGGCCGCCGTAATGCATGTTCCGGCCAGCGTGCCGCCGCTGTAACAGGCATTGGCGCGTGGATTGATGGCGGGATTATTCACAATCCCCTGATCGTCGTGATGATCCTGGGCAAACAGGGCAAGAGCGGATACGGCCAGTAGGATGCAGGCCAGCATATTGAGAATTAAAAGACGTTTCATAGCTTCCCCGACGTAAATTTTCGTAAGCGACACTCTCATCTTATGAGAAAAAATATTTGTGTCTACAAAATATAAAACAAAGGACACAAATACAAATATTCACAGGACTTTCGCTTGGATAAATCAGAACGGGTCATGATAGATCAAAATCTAAGAATTTGAACCGTTGACAACCGTCTTGAATAACCTAAGCGAAAGTCCTGATTCAATACCTTCGCCAATTTTTGAAAACCCAGCCAAATCTGCCTTTTTGAAGCAAATTTGACTCCAAAACTTGGCTTATAAAAGGTCACAAAGTGCCAAATTTGGTGAAAATCCTGCTTT
>DAOTUR010000741.1:0-4160 GCA_034436915.1 Anaerolineae bacterium | reverse complement strand
TCCGTGCGACAAAGGCCCTCGTAGGGGCGCGATGTATCGCGCCCTGATTGATTTATAGGGGATTTGGCTTGGGCAGGATGCATCCTGCCCCTACGAACCTAAAATTCACATGGAGAGGTGAATGATTACGAGGATAGACGGGTGGTCAAACAGGCTCACCCTTAAGCCCGTGCATTTCTGAAAAATGGTTGGATGTTGGCTGAGGTGTTCGCATCTCAACCCAGATTATCCCACTTCATCCTATTGTGAAGGTTAACCAGTATGTGTAGCTGCCCACACCGTCCTATTGTATATCTTCTTCCAGCAGTTGCAGCAGATATTGGCAGTATTCGTTCTTGTGATTCGGCACAGACTGCCGCAACTGCTCCTTCGTGATGAAACCATTCCGCAGCGCAATCTCTTCCGGACACGCGATCCGCAGCCCCTGGCGTTCTTGCAGCGCCTGCACAAAATTTGAGGCTTGCAGCAGCGATTCATGCGTTCCGGCATCGAGCCACGCCACACCGCGCCCCATCTCCATCACAGTGAGCTGATTTTGCGCCATGTATTGCAGGTTCACATCGGTAATTTCAATTTCGCCGCGTAGGGAGGGAGCGAGATTTTTAGCAATCTGCACCACTTGATTGTCATAGAAGTAAATTCCAGGCACGGCAAAATGTGAGCGCGGCTTGGGCGGCTTTTCCTCAATGCTCAGGGCGTTGCCTGCGGCATCGAATTCGATCACGCCGTAGCGCTCCGGGTCTTTCACGCGATAGGCAAAAATCGTCGCGCCCTCTTTAAGTTGATTCGCCACCAGCAGTTGATCCCACAGGCCATGCCCGTAAAAAATGTTATCGCCCAGGACAAGGCAGACTGGCTCATCGCCGATAAACTTTTCGCCCACCAGGAAGACATCAGCAATGCCGCGCGGCGTGGGCTGTTCGGCATACTCGAACTTGAGGCCCCACTGCGAACCATCGCCCAGGATTTCGCGGAAAATGGGCAGCGCCGATGGCGTGCTGACGACGAGAATCTCTTTGATCTTTGCCATCATCAGGATCGAGAGCGGATAGTAAATCATCGGTTTGTCGTAGACAGGCAGCATCTGCTTGCTGATGCCGTTGGTCAGAGGATACAGACGTGTCCCCGACCCGCCTGCGAGAATAATGCCCTTCATAGGATGATCCTTCTGTCTGAGCGGGAGAAAGCGTGGGCATTATGCCAGAGGAAGAGAAGATCGGACAAGGTCGGGGCAGACAAGGCTTCAGGGCAATCGCGCCGATGATTCGTATCTCTCTATCCTATGCCTGTCAGAAATTTATCAGCGCCGCGCTGCATCAATGTTAAGAGATTTCTTCAAGATTTAACAATCGAATGGGATCGTGTAGGAAATATCTCACACAGAAATAACCTATTTTGAGCTTATTCTCATCCTTTTGAACGAAAGTCATGATCATTTATTAACATTTGTGACTTGATTTTTGTGTTAAATTGGTGTTAAATAGAGTTTAAATCCGATGAGCATTCACTGTCTTTCACAAGGAGAAACAAATGAACGTGACCGCCGCGCGTGACCTAGCGCAGCATGTGGCTTCTCTAGCCGAACAGGTAGCAACCTTTACGGCACTCTTTGGCGCTCATTACCACATGTCGGAAACCAGTCCCCGCCAAGCCTGGGAACTGTATCGGCAGATCATGGCAGACCAGGCAGAAATTGCCGGCAAACTGGATGCAGATGCGCTCCATACGCCCTACAGCCGTTATGGTGAGTGGTGGAAACGTCATGATGTCATTGACAGCGCGTTGGTGAATGAAATCGCCAGCGAAGTCTTCAGCCTGATCGGGCGCTGCGCGTATCTCGCCGCGAACGAAAAGTCCTGCACTTTTGGATCTGATCTCGTTTTGCAGCGTTCCATTGCGGGCCTGCTCCATCCGGCAACACGCCCCGTTGCGCTCGAATCAGAGGCCATGACGCGAAAGGTCATGTAGTGTGCCTCGCAGCACAGCAGTCTTGAAAAAGCGGTGATCCAATTGGACGCCGCTTTTTCAATTCCCCATGAAATGCATCTGAGTTTAGCCTGATTGCCTTGACATGTCTTAAAGCCAATGTTTAAATAGACTTTAAATTAGTCAAAAAACCGCAGAAACGGTTAAAGTGTCATAAGGGATATCTATGGCTCCCGGACGTGATTTGATCGCGGCTCCCCCCACTATTGCTGTGCGCTTCGAGGTCAGTCCTGTTATGGCGCTCACCAACGGCTTGATCATCGCTCACTATGAAACGCCGCTTGATAACAGTGAGCGCGTCCTCAAGTCTCTTGTTGCCACGCTTTCAGAAGACCATAGAAACGCTCATGCCCTCGTCTATGCCATCTTTTCCAATGCCATTCCTGCCGTTGGCGACATGTCCTTCCCTGATTTCTTGCAGCATTTTGCGCGGCTCGATGCCACCACGCTCCGCAACAATGCCCTCATTTGGCTGAAAGAGCACGAAGGCTTTGCAGGCATCGAGGCTCTTTTGCAGACGGAAGAGACGTATGTGACATTCATGGCCCAGGTTGCGGCCCAAAAAGGCTATGACCATGAGGATGGGTTAATGCGTCAGTCGTATCCCTATCTGATCCATCCTGAAAGCATGAAGTCATTGATGCTGGAACACATGACATTTCTGTGGGAGACCCTCCTTGAGAAGGAATGGGCACAGCATGATGCCCGCCTGCGCCAGAGCGTCGAGGCGTATCGCCAGATTGATTTTGGCGTGCTGAAATCGGGCTATGATGCTGTTGAAGCCGTGACAGGCCGCGATATGCGCTATGCCGAGGTGATGAAAAGCGTCCTTGAGAGCTATCGGAGTTTTGTATTCGTGCCCTCTCCCTATCTTGGCCCCTACCTGAGCTGGCATGAAAACACCGCGACAGGCTCGAAAGAGGCGATTATATTCTTTGGGCCGCGTCAGCCGGATGGGGTGAAGAAAAACCCTTTCGCCTCCAAGCGGGCGGAGCTTCTCGTCTGGATGAATGCGCTGGCTGATGATACTCGCCTGCAAATGGTCGAGATGCTGCTGGAAGAAGGCGAAATCTGCGCTCAGGATTTCATTGATCGGCTGCAATTGAGCCAATCCAGCGCCAGCCGCCATTTGCGCCAACTGGTCACATCCGGGCTGATCACATCACGCCGCCAGGATGTCGCCAAATGCTACACGCTCAACCAGAGCCGTATGAGCGAATTGGTGCAGGCGATACAGCAGTTCACAGCAAAAAAATAATCCTGTGAGATGTCGGGGTATGCATTTTTATCCCGACGCTTGGGTTGGGTTTGAGATGCCTCTTTGCGAAAATTTGTTCGGATGCTATAATCCATGCAAGACGCTTTTCATACCCGAAAGGATACCTCTATGTCGTTGGATCGGACGGAAGCTCTCCGCGCCATACGCGATAAAGTCCTGAATTTGACCGAATCGACCCTCTATCAATTTCGCGTGGACAATAACTATTTTCCGGTCATCGGCATGGGCGATCATAACGCCAGCATCATGTTCATTGGCGAGGCCCCCGGCGAAAACGAAGCCAAGACGGGAAAGCCCTTCGTCGGCGCATCCGGCAAGCTGCTCGATCAACTGCTTGAATCGATCAGCCTGAAGCGCGAGAACGTCTATATCACCAACATCGTCAAGGATCGTCCGCCGGACAACCGCGACCCCAGCAAAGCCGAAATTGCGCTCTATGCACCCTTTCTTCAAGAGCAAATCAATATTATTCAGCCGAAGGTGGTTGCGACGTTGGGCCGCTTCTCAATGGAGTTTGTGCTGACGCTGTTCAATGCGCCAGAGAGGACGCAAAAGATCAGTGTCCTGCATGGCAAGCCAATTGTGTGCAATACGCCCTACGGCACAGTGACGGTGATCCCGCTGTTTCATCCAGCCACCGCGCTCTACAATCCCCATGGTCGCCAGCCGCTGTTTGATGATTTCAAGACGCTGATTCCGTATTCGGGTCAGGAGTCGGCGGAATAAGCGGCGGGCATCATCGCTTCTGCGAGCTATAAGGATGTATAGAAGGGGTTCGTAAGCATCCCCATCCCTGAAGGGAGGGGCTTTTAGCCCTAGTGCTTACCAGACTTGGCCTGAAAAGGCTCCGTTAGAGACGAATACATAGGCACTTCGGAATGCCTCACCAGTTCCG
>DAOTUR010000740.1:0-2151 GCA_034436915.1 Anaerolineae bacterium | reverse complement strand
GCTTAGGACTTACGCAGCAACCTACCTCAGACCCTTCGGCTGGCGCATTTCGAACCTGGGCTAGCTTGTACGTCCATGCGCCACCCGAAGGGTCTTGCGCTCACGTAAGCCATTCGCGTAAGTCCTAAGCAATTAAAAAGCTTTCGGATTTTGGACAGAATGACAGAATGCACATTTAAAGGATTGGGAAAGCCTCGTCCCATTTTGTTTATTCTGTCATTCTGTCAGCAATTCTCAATATGAAAAAAGACGGCGAGGGGGTACATAAAGGCAAGGGATGTGGATGAGAATAGGGAGATGGCCAAGGCACTGGGATTGAAGACGATCGTGGCGCATTTGCGGGACGCATGGAGCGGGCTGGAAGATCATCGGACGGGCAAGAATATCCAGTATCAGGTGAGCGATGCCGCGATGAGTGCGTTCAGCGTCTTTTTCATGCAGTCGCCGTCATTTTTAGACCAGCAGCGGGATAGGGTCAAACGAAAAGGCGAGGCCAATATTCGGAGCCTGTTTTTAGTGGGACAGATTCCCAGTGATAACCAGATCCGGAATTTGCTGGATCGCGTCCGTCCGCAACACATCGCCGGTGAGTTCAGCTGGATTTATGAGGAATTGAAACAGGCGGGCGAAATTGAGGCGATGCGAGATGTGGGCGGGACGCTGTTGATCGCACTGGATGGGGTGACATATTTTGAATCGACTCAGATTCAGTGTGAACAGTGTCTGCGGCGAGAAGATCGAAATGGCCGGCTGCACTACTATCACAGCGCCATCACGCCGGTGATCGTCAAACCGGGGCTGGGGTATGTGTTTCCTTTGATGCCGGAATGCATTGAACTTCAGGATGGACACGAGAAGCAAGACTGTGAACGCAATGCCGCCAAACGCTGGCTGGAGCGATACAGTCGAACCTACGCTGAACGGCCGGGGTGCGTGACGTATCTGGGGGATGATCTGTATTCAAACCAGCCGTTTTGTGAACTCGTGGCCCAGGGGTATCAGCAGTATTTTGTGTGCGTGGCCAAGCCCGAATCGCATCCGGCGTTGTATGAGTGGATCGCCTGTGTTGAAGCGCTCCAGCGCATCCATGAAATCCGACGGCGGCACTGGATGGGTTCATATGCTGAGATTCGGGTGTATCGCTGGGCGACTGAGGGGCCGTTGCGAGGCGGCACGGATGCTTTACTGGTCAATTGGGTTGAACTTATCGTGCTGCGCGAGGACACCCAGCAACAGATGTATCACAATACCTGGGTGACCAATCACGCCGTCACACCTGACACCGTGGTGGCATTAGCCGATGCGGGTCGATCCCGCTGGAAGATCGAGAATGAAAACAACAATGTGCTCAAGAATCATGGCTATCATCTCGAACACAATTTTGGGCATGGCCAGCACCACTTGTCCACCCTGCTGTTCACCCTCAACTTACTCGCATTTTTGATTCACACCGCCCAACAGCGAGTCAGTCTACCGTATCAACTCCTGCGTCAGAATTTGTCCTCTCGCCAGAAGTTTTTTGGTGATTTGCGTGCCCTCACCCGTTACCTGCGATTCGAGTCCTGGGACGCGCTGTTTCGCTTCATGCTCGAAAGCCTTGACGTGGTCTTTCCTGCCACCCTGTTCTCCTCAGACACTTCATGAGCACACCCTCCCCACCCTGGTTTGTTCGTTGGCTACGACCTGGCCAACTGCTTTTGCATGTACCGTTCGCGTTCCGCTCTGCCAAATTGATCCCTAAATGACCTCACCGCTCCGAGCCCACTGGCTTGCTGCTCCATGTATTCCCCTCTTCCTGCTCCGTCTTGGCTCTTCTTGGCCTATATTGAGAATTGCTGCCTATACAAACGGCCGCCATGAGGTGCGCCCACATGACTATAATGTCGTCTCTCAGGGCCTATAGCTCAATGGCAGAGCGAGGCGCTCATAACGCCCAGGTTCTAGGTTCGAATCCTAGTGGGCCCATGCACAATTGGTCGCCCTGTGTTGTATTCATCGCTGTCGGCCACGCGATGGCGTGGTTGCCGTTTGTTGAAAGTCCTATGCTCGCGCTCTTGCAGTCGCTTCATATCACCTTGCCCGGCCTTACCCCGCTCATTTTTATCGTCTATTGTGCCGTCTCCCTGATCTTCATCGTGATGGAGAACAAGG
>DAOTUR010000739.1:0-6995 GCA_034436915.1 Anaerolineae bacterium | reverse complement strand
ATAACCAATGGTGCATTTCTCGATTTTGTGATCGTTTTGGTTCAGGAAATCAAATTCGGAAGCTCGACTTCTGATCGCCAAGAGTTCTTAATGGGCCAAAGCGTCTTTGTAGGGGCGCGATATATCGCGCCCCTACGACAATCCCACCTTAAATTTACGACTTGCACCACTGGTTAGATAGCACTGCTCGTTAACCCCTCACCACCCGATTATCCTCTCCCACTTCGCGTGAGAGGGGTTTTTGCTCTGTTTTGCACCTCCTCGCCCCTTGTGGGAGAGGAGGCCGGGCGGTGAGGGGTGGTCGGTAGATCTATCCAGCGCTAACCCTAGACCACGTCGTCTAAACTATCGTCATCAACAAAACGCGGGGCGGGGGCGGCAATGGGCAGGATGATGCGGAAGGTGCTGCCCTGGCCGATCACACTTTCGCCTTCAATCTGTCCGCCATGCTGTTCCACGATGGTTTTGACGATGAACAAACCCAACCCGCTTCCGTCTTTGCTGGTATCATTGCTGGCCCGATAAAAGGCATTGAAGATATAGGGCAGATCCGCCGCGGGAATGCCCAACCCTGTATCCTGCACTTCAATCACAACAGTATCATTGGCAGACGTGGCCGATAGGGTGATAGAGCCGTTAACGGTACATTTCATAGCGTTCATCATGAGATTGTCAAGACATCGCGCCAACCGCTCCTGATCGATATCCACAGCGATCTCGAGTTCTGGCGGCCTCATCTCAAACGCGAGATGTTTTTCGGCGGCACGCTCGCGAAATGTTTCATAGCACACTTGCAGGCTGCGTGTGATTGAAACAGGCTCAAGCTGCGTGTGCGGCTGCACATCAATATGCACCAGATCCAGAATATCGGTGACGAGCAGTTTCATCTGCTGCACCCCCAGGCGAATCATATGCAACTGTTCGCCAACAGAGGGATCGCCGTAGGTGTATCGCTCCAGCAAATTGACATAGGCATTGATGAGCGCGAGAGGATTTTTTGCATCGTGCGTCATGTTGCTGATGAAGGCCTGACGCATCTCATCAATGCGGGCGAACTGCTGACGATCACGCTCAAGAAGCTGCTCAATCTTGCGCCGCTGTGAGACCAACGTAATCTGAGCTTCAACGCGGGCAAGGACTTCGCGGACTTTGAAGGGCTTGGTAATGTAATCAACGCCGCCGATTTCAAATGCCTTAACGATGTCTTCTGTATCATTCAGAGCACTGATGAAAATAATCGGAATCGATTGGGTGGCGGGGTTGGTCTTGAGATAAGTACAGACTTCATAGCCATTCATATCGGGCATGTTGACATCGAGCAGAATCAAATCCGGCGGATCAGAGCGGACTGATTCCAGAGCCATGAGGCCGCTGCGAGCGGCACGCACGTTATAATGCTTCCGTGCCAGCACACTGACCAAGAGGCGCAGATTGACAGGCGTATCATCGACAATCAAAACTGAGGCGTTATCGTGAGGCATGTACGACCTGTTCCCTGAATGTTATTAACCCAAAATCCTACACTCATAAAAATATACATCTGTTATGATTGAAATCGATCTCAAGAAACGCTTATCAGTATTATACTGGTAGAGTTTTTCATGTGCTATTCAATTCATCTTATGCCATCATCCGTACAGTGCGATACCAGCGTGCTCTTACCCGATCAATCACCGTTTCCTCGCGCAGTTGCCAGCCCCAGGAAGATTTGATCTGCGGGCGCTTATGCGGCGTGAGAATGACGAGATCAGGCGCGAGTGAGGCGAGTGTATAACACAGGGCTGGCAGCCACGATTCGGACACAAGATGCATGGCGAAGCTGCATACGATGAGGCTGTACGTCTCCGTCAGAGCGCCAGTGGCGATGTCTTCAAAACGATAAGGCAGGGCGGTCTGTCCCGTGCGCTCGGCATAGGCCGCTGCGGTGTAAGGATCAATACCCGTGATGTGTGTGACAGCGTGAGCCCGCAGGGCCAGCGTCACCTCGCCGCTGCCACAGGCCAGATCAAGCACATGCGATGTGTCGAGCGGCCAGGTGGCAAGCGCATAAGCCATCACATCGACGATGATTGGCTCATGCGGATTACGATAGGAGGCTCCGAACTGCTCATAATAGCCCTGTGCGCCATGAGTCTCATAGTGTTTGCGAATGGCGTCGTCGGACATATCACTTCCTCTGTATCACTGAGGATCATACAAGAATGGTGTTCAAGGGTGGTTCGCAATGGTTTGGCGCAGCAGCATGGTTCATGCTTAAATCTTCAGTCATTATAATGGCACATGCCTCGTAGAAAGATGATGTATGGCAGAGACAATTGGATTCATCGGGTTAGGCATCATGGGGCGCGGCATGGTTCGCAACCTGCTCAAGGCCGGGTATGACGTGCATGTGTGGAATCGCACCGCCGCCCGTATGGATGAACTGGCGGCTGAGGGGGCGCACCCCTGCACCTCGCCCGCACAGGTCGCGCAAAAGGCATCGATTATCTGCCTGTGTGTGAGCGATACGCCGGATGTTGAGCAGATGATCCTGGGTGAACAGGGTGTGATTCACGGCGCACAAACAGACTCCCTCGTCATCGATCTGAGCACCATCAGTCCGCAGGCCACGCAGCAGATTGCGGCAGCATTGGCCGACAAGGGCCTGCATATGCTGGATGCGCCTGTCAGCGGCGGCAGCGAAGGAGCGGCAAAAGGCACATTGAGCATCATGGTCGGCGGCGAGGAAGAGCAATTTCAGCGAGCGCTGCCGATTTTGCAGGCGATGGGCAAGACGATTACGCATATGGGCGGTCATGGCACGGGCCAGATGGTAAAGCTTGTCAATCAAATCCTGGTGGTGGTGAATATGCTGGCGGTGAGCGAGGCGCTGGTGTTTGCCCAGGCGGGCGGCCTTGATCTTGCGAAGACGATCCAGGCAGTGGCGGGCGGCGCGGCGGGCAGTTGGATGTTGAGCAATCGCGGCACACAGGCCATCGTGCGCGATTTTCGTCCGGGCTTCACGATTGATTTGCAGCAAAAGGATTTGCGCCTTGTGCTGGAGGCTGCTGCTGCTCTGGGAACGCCGACGATAGCGACCAGTCTTGTGTCACAGATGTATCGCACGCTGCAAGCCGCCGGGTTGGGCGGAGAAGGCAATCATGCGCTGGTGAAGGCGCTGGAACGATTGGCCGGGTTTGAGGTGGGTGAGAAAAAGGATTAGGTGTCTGCGATAACGTAGTTACGATTTTTCATCCTCCGATAGGATCACGACGGCTCACAGCGCTTTTGTAGGGGCGCAACCTGCTGCGCCCCCTATGCACCAACTTAAGACAATCCATCTTTTAAGGACATTGCTCACCGCGTTGTCGGAGGCTAAAGCCGTTCGCCTAGCGTGACAAAGCCCCATGAATGGGGCTACAAACTCGCCTGCTCCCGCGCCATGAACCCCGTTTACGGGGCTTGGTACTCCCTAGACAGACGGCTTTAGCCTCTGGTGAGAGCGGATGCCGCGTACTGATCAGATGCCACATATCCTTAAGTTGCTGTATATGGGGCGCAGCATGCTGCGCCCCATACGCCAATCCCACCTCAAATCAAAATGGGGTTGGCATCACCAAGCCATTCTGTACACCGACCAGCATACTGCCCCTACGCCAATCCCACCTCACATTGAAATGACAACGACACCACGCTGTTCTTTATACCTATCAACCTGCTGCGCCCCTGCGAATGAGTGGAATATCCATACCTGCTGCCTCGGTTGCCAAAAGTCATCCCTGAAAAGAGGACGACAAAGAGAAATTTCATCAAAGGTTTGAATCTTCTGACCAACATCCCCAATCGTTAACGCTTATTTTGAAAAGTCCCCTCATAATAACAATTATATTGATAGAACTTGTTTCTAAGGGGTCTTTACCCCTGGTGACAGAGGGAGTCTCTCTATGTTGGCTGTCAGTCGCTTCATTCAATCACGTCTTCAACGACGACTTTTGCTGCTGTTTGTGCCGCTGGTCATCATTCCTCTCCTGCTCATCGGCTATTTTTTAACGCAAAGCTATCTCACGCTCTTTACGCGCATTCTGGAAGATGTGGAAATCAGCCGTGTTGAAACGCTGGTCTCACGCGCTAACGACTTGCTCACACCTGCGACGGATGACATTAACTATCTGGCGCGGGTTGATGGCAGCACAAGCGATATTCTGCAAACAGCCGCAAGCCCCTCATTTAATGGGCAAGACCCTGCTTATATCAAAGCGGGACAGGAACTCCTGGGCCTCATTGATGTGCAAAGAGCATACACGTCTTTGAAGGTGATCAACCTGGCTGGACAGGAGGTGTTCCGTGTTGACCGTCCAATTGAAGCGGGCGCGGCAGCGATTGTTCCCCAATCGCGTCTGGTGAGTCGCGTCGATGAATCTTATGTGAAAGAAATAGCGACCCTGCCTTCAGGCAGCCTTTACCTTGCGCCTGTTCACATCGATGATTCCAGCACATCGCTCCCGAATGCACAGATAAGCCGCATTCCTGTCATGCATTATGCCAGCAGCGTGATCGATCAGGATACAAAGCAGGTGAGCGGACTGGTTGTTCTCACCGTCAATGTTCAGCCGCTGTTTGATCTGTTCCTCTCCGACCCTAAAAATGTGCGCGATGGTATCATCGTCTTCGATCAAACGGGGCAGCTTCTGGTCGATACCTATCATCCAGAACAGGCATTGCTCTCGGCAGTGGGAGAAGTCGGCAAAACGCCTGGAAAAGCTGTGGATGTGCTCGGCCAGCTTACCTTCACCCAACTGCTTGCCAGCACAGGCGTTGCCCTCCATGATCCCATCAACATCAACGGTGTCGATAGATTTCCCGTCGTGGGGCATTTTGTGCCTGCGAACGTATCAAATCCATCGGGCTTGTACATCGCGGAATTCCGTGAGCAAAACCGCCTGAGTGCGGGGGGGGCATTCGGGCAGATTGTCCTGGAATCGATCCTGGCAATTATCGTCACCATCCTCATTGTAGGCTTCCTTGCCAGCCTTATCGCCCGCCAGATCACCAATCCACTTGAACTCCTCAGTCAGCGCGTGGTCGGACTCCAGCGTGGACAGATGGCGCTGCCGCTGGAACCAATCATCGCGCAGCGCCGCGACGAAATTGGCACGCTGGGGCGCACGTTCGAGACGATGGCGAATGATCTCAATCGCACCATGACTTCGATGGAAAGCCAGATCGAGGCTCGCACTGCCGATCTGAACACGGCGGCTGATATTGCCAGCGCCGCCAATCAGGTGCGTGATGTCAACGAATTGATCAGTCTGACCGTCAATCTCATCCGTGATCGCTTTAACTTCTATTATGTGCAGGCGTATCTTGTCGATGACCAGCAGCAGGCGGCTGTCCTGCGCGAGGGTACGGGCTACGTCGGACGCCGCCTGATGACCCTGCGCCACTCGATTCCTCTCAGCGCACGCTCACTGGTCACACGCGCCATCCAGACGGGCGAACAACAAGTTGTGCAGAACACTGCCTTTGATAAAGATTTTCGTCCCAACGAGATGCTGCCAGAGACACGGGCGGAGCTTGTCGTGCCGCTCAAGACCAAGAAGAAGGTCATCGGTGTCCTCGATATTCAACACAATGCGGCCAATGCCTTCGATCCCGATTCGCTGCGCCTCTTCCAGACGCTGGCCGAGCAAATTGCGATTACGCTGGAGAACGTCGAGCTCTATCAATCGACGAATGAAAATGTCTCGCGTCTTGGCGCTGTAACGCGCAACTTCCCGAATGGGGTTGTGCTTATGTTCGATAAAACCTATCGCTACCTTGTCGTTGATGGCTCTGACATGCAAGCAGTCGGCATGGACAAGCAGGCGATGGAAAATCACACAATTTTCGAGGTTATCGCCCCTGATCAGGTTGAGACAACGAAGACCCTGTATGATCGTATCTTGAATGGGGAACAGATCACCTCTGAATTCAAGGCTGATAATCGTCTCTATGAAACAACATCTCTCCCCGTCCGCGATGAAAAAGATGAGATTATCGGCGGCATGGTGCTGACGCAAAATATCACCGCTCGTCGTCAGACAGAGGATGAGCAGCAGCTTTTGCTCGTGATTTCCACTCATCTATCGACGGCCCAGACCATGCAGGATGTGGTGGACACCATTGCCCCGTTTGCGATCTCACTTGCGGCACAGGGATTTTTGCTCGTCGATATGCATGAGGGTCCGCACGACGGCTTCTCTCAGGCGTCATGGATCAACCCTTACGCAGACAGCGTCCCTCCTTTTAACCCCGGCGATACGTCGCTTGAAACTTATCTGCCTCTCCTCCATCCTGCGCCGCGACTTGACCCGTTGTATGTTTCGCCTATCGAGACATCCCCCCACCTTGATCCTTTAGAGCGGGCGCAATACAATGCGATGCAGGCGCACAGCATGGCCTATATCCCCTTAATGGCACAGGGCCAGCTTTCAGCCGCTCTCGTGTCAGTCTGGTCGCAGCCCCATACCTTTACCGATGCAGAAAAACGAATGTTCTTGACGGTTGGTCGTCAGGTCTCGGCTGTCGTGGAGTCTATTCGGGCCAATCAGAATGTACGGCGAGCCAGTGCTGCCAGCGAACGTCGTGCGACATTGCTCGAAATCGTGGCGCAGGTAGGGCGTCTTGCATCGACCATTCTCGATATCGATGAGATGCTGCCAGCGGTATGCAATCTGGTGAAATCTGAGTTTCAACTGTATCACGTCCATCTCTATCTGCTCGATGTGGGCGGCCAGCGCTTAAACCTCGCGGCAGGGGCGGGCGAAGCTGGCAAGACGATGCGAGCGACTAAACATCATATTGCTCTCAATCGTGAGCACAGTCTCGTTGCTCGTGCCGCCCGTCAGCGCCAACCCCTCCTGGCGGATGATGTGTTCCAGGAGATGGATTTCCTTCCCAATCCCCTCCTGCCGGAGACGCGCTCTGAACTGGCCGTGCCGCTGGTGTTGGGCGATCAACTCATTGGCGTGTTTGAT
>DAOTUR010000738.1:0-4389 GCA_034436915.1 Anaerolineae bacterium | reverse complement strand
GCCGACTGAACCCAGCGAAATTCATGACGATGAGCGACACTATTTCCCGTAGGGCGATTGAATCGATACAGGAGCACACACAACCGCGATGAAAACATCAGGTTTCGATCACATCAATCTGACCGTCTCAAATCTGGCCCGTTCGCGGCGCTTTTACGGCGATCTGCTGGGATTTGAGCTTCACATCACGCCGGACGATTACCCTGATTCATTGGCAGCAGGCAGCTTCTCATTCTTCGTTGGCAGCGTTGAAGTCGCCGTGATCACGCATCCCACCACCTCACCCGAAGATCGCTTCGATGAAACTCGTATCGGCCTCGATCATCTCTCGTTTAAAGCGCCGAATGAACAGGCGCTGTATGATCTCGCGGGCATCCTACAGGAGGCGGGAGTTGAGACGAACGGGGTTGAGGAATATACACCAAACGGCAAAAAATACGTCGCCTTCCGCGATCCCGACAATATTCAACTGGAATACTGGCTGGACAGCAGGGAGTGAACCGCCGCAAGAGTAAAGAGGCTTTTATGCCCTGTCTTGCTCCTCCTCGCCTCTTGTGGGAGAGGAGGTCGGGTGGTGAGGGGTTCCACCTCCTTAAAACACAACCGCCGTAAGCGTCTCTGCTGTCCGGCGGTTGTTGTTCATCGCTGATGGGATGCATGGGCGTTTAACGCTGCATCAGGCGTTCAGCCGCATCGCGGACGGTCTGCAACAGACTGCGCCGTTCGGCATGGCACGCATTCGCAAGGCGTTCGCGGGCTGCGTCTTCACGCAGGCTTTCCAGATGCTGACGATCATATGATCCAACTTCAAAGTCATTAAACATGACGGGTGTCTCCTCAGACGGTTGTGTTTGCTGATATGTGTGTGAGTGCGATTTAGCGCATCCGTTTTTGCAGCCATTTCCAGGCTGATTGTGTGCCTTCAGGTTGGGCGGCCCGCTCTTCTTCGGCGTGGCGTTCCATCTCGCGGCGGCGTTCTTGGTTGAGCTGCTCTTCAAGCCAGGGTGTATTGTTGAACATGGTTGTATTTCGCTTTCATGTTTTGAGAGTGTGAGGACGTGCCTCAGTTCTCAGTGTCAAATGTGTGGGGTGATGCTCACCCGAATTAGTCGGCCCAGCGCAGCGGTTCGGCATTCTCCACCGCCAACAGTGGGCGGGATGGCGTCATGCGCTCATGCGCTGTCGCGGCGGGGGCCGCATTGGTCTTGCTCAGGACGACCAGACTCTGATGGGGCTGGCCCTGATCTTTGGCGTATTGTTCGCGTTTCCAGTTGTGCATTGCGTGTCGTCCTAGATGTCTGCCAGCGTCAAAAGAAGGTGACAATCACACAGATTGTCTCGGCGGCGTTCATCGCTCATACGGATACAAACGACTCGATGCACTCCAGGGTTCAATATCGCAAGAGGATATTTGAAGACCATAAGGCATACCGCCGTAAGTCATTTCTCACGGTGTCCTGATGGACGCTCTCACCTGGGATTAGGGGATGCAGCCGTGAGGTTTACCCACGACTGTTGAGGAAGACTGTCGATCTGACAGAGCTACCCTTGAACAGAGAGTGGGCGTAAAGCGATGTCTAGAATGAGTCCCTTAACCATCTTTCCGCCTCCTTGTTTATATGCTGAGGATAAAATTGTCTCCAGATGCTGCTGAGACCATGACACAATATCATGACACGGGATTGGTGTCAAGCATAAGTTGTTTTTTATATCATTTCTTAACGCCTCTTTAAAGTTTATCTTGCTCTTTTATGGGCCATGAGAGTTCTTTAGAGCGTGAAACAATGCGTTATATGGGTAAATTTTTTACAATGTGAACGTCTTAAAGGTTGCTTCGCGCCGCCTATACACAGACCGCCCAAACTCAGGTAGACTTCGCCCCTATTCGCAGCCAAAATTTGGATATAACAATGAGCGACTCCAACGAACCCATCGATTTTGATCCCGAAGGCGCAGAGGTCATTGAGCGCACCGATATCACGCCAACTCTCAGCGATGATCCGCGCAGCCTTGCCCGCCGCATCGCCTTACAGGTTTTGTATCAGGTGGATCAGGTGGAAATTGGTCAGCAGTCCATCGAATCCGCCATGCGCTATCATCTGATTCTGGATGAGATGACGGGCAAGATTATCGATATTGATGAAGATATTGCCGGGATTGTCGTCGGCGAGATCAAAGCGCTGCATCCCGACAGACCCCTCGCCCAACGCATCAACCTCTACAGCCTGTATTTTGAACCCAATGGACGCCTGCGCCCCAATCAGAAACCGGATGTGGTCGCTCGTCTCACGCGCATCGTGACCTATCTCATGGCTGAGGAACACGCTCGTCGTCTGGCTGCCGGGACTGCTGACAAACGCGATGACCTGGACGATATTTTGCAGGATTACGCTCCCGATTGGCCGATTCAGCAGGTGGCCGTGATTGATCGCAACATCCTGCGGATGGCGCTGTATGAATTGGCAATCATCAGTGATAAACCCGTGTCGGTTATCATCAATGAAGCGGTTGAACTGGCAGATCTCTTTGGGGCCGAAGGCTCATCGCGCTTTGTCAACGGCGTGCTCGGAACCATCGGCCAGCAGTTGGATGATGTCAAGGCCGATCTGCGCGGCGAGCCACGTCCTGTCAAACCTGCTTCCAACGAGGAAGACGATGAAGGCTACGACGACGAGGACGATGATGACGATGATGACGAAGCCTATGAAGATGACGACGACTACGACGATGATGATGACGATTATGAAGACGACGAGGAAGAAGACGAAGATTAGCGCGTGTCTTCGGCTCTCGCTGTACGGCACGTCATCACGCTAAGGATACGATGATATGTTTCGATTCTGGCAGCGGCGGCGGCGCGTCCTCGTCCTGGGTTTGGACTGCGCCAGCCCTGAGCTTGTCTTCCATCAGTGGGCGCAGGAACTCCCCACGCTCAATGCCCTTCAACGGCAGGGGACATGGGGCGTACTGCGCTCCTCAATCCCCTGTATCACCGTGCCGGCCTGGGCAAGTATGCTCAGCAGCCGCGATCCGGGCGTGATGGGCGTGTTCGGCTTTCGCAACCGTGCCGATTACAGCTATGATG
The DNA here is from genome assembly GCA_034436915.1 of Anaerolineae bacterium. GTDB lineage: Bacteria > Chloroflexota > Anaerolineae > Aggregatilineales > Phototrophicaceae > JALHOR01. The sequence continues at coordinate 1,304 of DAOTUR010000738.1, read as the reverse complement.
CCCTCACGACTGCCGACAGCCGCGCTGTCCATGTGCCGCGTGTGTGGGATATCCTGGGAGCCGCCGATAAAACATCGCTAGTGATGAACGTGCCGCAGACCTACCCCGTTGCGCCGCTCAAGGGCCATCTAGCAAGCTGTTTCCTCACGCCGAGCACGGGCAGCGCCTTCACCTATCCGGCCATCTTCAAGCAGGAGATTTTGAAGCAGGCCCCGAATTACCCATTCGATATTCCCAATTTTCGCACGGCGGATAAAGCCAATTTACAGCAGCGGATTCACGATTTTATCGATGTGCAGTACAGTGTCCTGGAAGCCGCCCTGACGAGCAAAGACTGGGATTTCGCTATGCACGTCAACATGGGCATTGACCGCGTGCATCACGGCTTCTGGCGCTATCACGATCCGCAGCACCGCCTCTATGAAGCCAACAATCCCTATCAGCACACCATCCGCGATGTTTACAAGCAGGTCGATTCGTGGTTAGGACGCTTGCTGGAGCGGGTGGGCGATGATGTGACGGTGCTGGTCGTCAGCGATCACGGCGTCAAGCGCATGGATGGCGCAATTGCCATCAACGAATGGCTGTGGCGCGAAGGCTGGCTCGTGCTCAAGACGCCACCGACAATGGAGACGCCTGTCAAATTTGAGTCGCTTGAGGTCGATTGGTCAAAGACGCGGGCATGGTCGACAGGCGGCTATTATGGGCGCATCTTCCTCAATGTGCAGGGCCGTGAGCCGCAGGGCGTCATTGCCGCTGCGGATTATGAGCGCGTCCGCGATGAACTGGCGTCGCACATTGCCAGCATCCCCGATCATGTGGGCCAACCGCTCACACATCGCATTTTCAAGCCGCAGGATGTGTACCAAACCGTGAATGGGGCCGCACCGGATTTGATCGTGTATTTTGGCGATTTGCATTGGCGCTGTGTGGGGACGGTTGGCTATGGACAGCCCTATACCCTCGAAAATGACACTGGCCCCGACGACGCCAATCACGCCGAAGAAGGCATGTTTTTGCTCTATGAGCCGCGACGCAGCGGCGGGCCGAGCGCGGAGCGCCAGTTGATGGATATTGCGCCGACGATTCTTCAGCGCTTGAATGTGCCTGTGCCTGCCCCTATGCAGGGTCGCAGTCTCCTCTCCGCGCCGTGAGTCACCTCAGCTTTGGAGTGCACTGGTGATTTTCACCGAAGAAGCGCCGTGAAGCCCCTCGCTTTAGCGATGGGGAGGTAAGGCGTAAAACTTGTATTTCCGCCCCTGATGTGTTAGAAGGCTCTTTGCACCTTAACAAAGGACTGAGAG
>DAOTUR010000737.1:0-9491 GCA_034436915.1 Anaerolineae bacterium | reverse complement strand
TCTCAGTCCTTTGTTAAGGTGCTAACAAGAGTTTAACAAATTACCAGAAAAGCGCAACCCTTACGCCTTATATCCCCATGTCTAAAGCCAGGGGTCTTACGGCGTTTCTCTGATAACGGTCCAACACGCAGATTATTGCAGCGTCATCAGATAGGCGATGATGTTGTACACCATATCTTCCGTCAGGCTGTCTTTTCTGAAGTGCGGCATCTGCTGGGCGGCATTGGCAAATTCCGCCACAATATACGACTGCGGATCGCGGATCGAATTGTACAGATAGGTATACGGCCCCATACCAGGAACACGGCTGTAAGCGCGGGTTCCAACACCTACCATGCTCGGCCCAAGTCCAGCGACAGGCTCGGCATAGTTGTGGCAGGTGGAACACGCCCACTCGCTACCATCCTCAGCCAGATACGGGTTCTTCACGAGCGCGGCAGCGGCAGCGGCATCGGCATTGGCGATGAAAATACTCAGGGGATCATTCTCCGCCAGAGACGGATCAATCGTGGCGGCGACGGTGGGCGCGGCAGTGGGTTCGGCCACTGTTGGCGTGACGGGCAGCGGCGTCGCAAGAGGATTGGCATCGTCATAATCATTGACGCCATCGCCATCAGTATCGGCCAGCGTCGGGTTTGTGCCGGACTTTTTCACTTCATCGCCATCGCGCAAACCGTCGCCATCAGTATCGGCCAGCGTCGGGTTTGTGCCATAGGTATTGACCTCCTCCGCATCGGTCAGGCCGTCACCGTCCGAATCGGGATTGTTGGGATTCGAGCCGAGTTCGGCTTCGCGGGCATCGCTCAAGCCATCCTTATCGGTGTCCACCTCGGCAGCAGGGGTGGCCGCTTGAGCGACCTGGCTGTGAGCGGGTTGGAGCGCGGCGAGGGCAACGGCGGTAGTAGTGGCAAAGGCATCGGCCCGTTCTTGCGCCGCAAATGTCAGCGTGGGCAGCTCATAGGCGGGCGGCGGGACAGTCCCACAAGCGGCCAGCAGCACCGCCACCAGCAAAAAGACGGATTTACGCAGCATAGGTGTCTCTCAATCTCATGTTAAAAAGCGTTTGTGAAGATGGGCACAAGTATAGCGGGGGGGCGGGACGCTGGCAATTCTGTCTCACGAGGAAGATGTGAGAGGTTTGCGATACAGCCATCTAACCCCTGCAATTAAACCTCCTCTTCGAGCACGCCGGGCTGCACGCGATAATGCAGTTGCATAACGCCATCAGGATAGACGCTGTAATGAACCAGAAAGAGATCGCGGAAGGGGCTGAACGACATCAGCGGCAGGCCGTTGCCGAGCAGCACCGGAACCACCGTCATCACAATCAGGTCGATCAGCCCATAGCGGCTCATCGAGCTTGCCAGTTGTGAGCCGCCCATCAGCCAGATCGGGGCCTCCAGCCGCGCTTTCAGGCCCAGCACCAACTGATTGAGATTGCCGCCGTAGCCATACACCGTCGGCGCGGGCGGCTGCTGAATCGCCTGTGACGTGATGACGAAGCACGGTTTATCGGGATACGGCCACGAGCCAAAGCCGAGGGTTTGACGAAACGAGTTGCCGCCCATCAGGATCGCCCCGACAGAGTTGTAAAAGTCGGCATAGCCATAATCTTCTTCGGGCTTCTGGAAGGGCAGCAACCACGAGACATCCCCCTCCGGCGTGGCGATATAGCCATCGGTACTTACGGCCACATAATAAATGACATCAGCCATGTCTCAGCTCTCTTTTGATGAATGAAAAATTATCCCTCGGTATGCTCGGCACGGCGCACTGCCAGCCGTAAGACAAATGCGGCAAAACCGGCTTGAATCAGCGTCAGGATCAGTGCCACACCGCCGATGAACACGCCATACGGCAGCACCCGCCACACGGCGGACGCCTGTGTGATCTGCATGATGAGCAGGCCCTGATCGCCGCCGATGATCGCCCCCACCAGACCGACCCAGGCCAGCGGCGCAGGCAGAGCCGCACCGCCCAGAAGCGTCAGGCCGAGAAGGGACAGGCTAATCGTGCTCAGGACGCGAGCCATCACCAACGCCATCTGGCTCATGACCGACCAGGGATAATGGGGAATGGCCGTCGTCAGCAGCAGACTGAGCGCCACATCCAGCGCCGCCTGGGTGAATGGCATCATGAAGGCGGCTGTGATCGCTGCCGCCATGAGCAGAATGCCGACGATGGGCGACACGCTGCTGGAGGCCTGTCCCACGAGCATCGTCAGATAATCGCCGTGATGCGATGATATCTCAATCAGGATGGTGGCAACGATGGCAAAACGGGCGGCGAAGGCCAGCGCAAACAGCAGGCGCACGCGATAGAACACAGCCAGCAGCCGCACATGCAGCAGCAGTTCCGCGCCCGTCGTCGTCACGCGCAGATGATCCCAAGTCTGGCGGCGGCGTTCAGCGCTGACGGTGCTGCCGCCGATCAGGAGTAGAATCGCGCTTAAGAGAACCTGCACGCCAATCGTCGGCAGATACAGAATATGCCACAGCGCCTGAGTGCGATTGACGCCAGCGGGCTGCGTGAACAGGCGCGTTGCCATCAGCACGCTCAGGCTGAGGAAGAGGATGACAAACAGCACCTGTCCGGCAGCAGAGGCCAGACGAATGCTGAAGGTGTTGCTCGTCTGCTGCTTTTGCATCTCATAGCGCAGGACAGGCGAATTGGCCTGCGCCCAGGCAGGCACATCTCCCAGGAGGCGTCGTATCATGGAGACCCCGTTCCCATTACATCAATGACGATTGATTCTAACGCTGTGATCGCGTTGTGCCACGCCGATTTAGGAATCTCTTCTGTCTTGCAGTAGCGCAGATAGTGAATGTAGACCTGCGGGATCGCACCGACATATGCCTGCACTGCCGCCGCATATGCGCCCACCTGCAAATGATAGCGCTGGCTGTGCCTGGTGTAATCCGCGCTGTTCGGCCACTCGTTGGGCGGTTGCGGCGGCACATAGCCCGTCTTGTAATCGATGACCACCCATTCGCCTGTGGGCCGCTGAAACAGAATGTCAATCACCCCATGCAGGATGCGCCCATCATGACGGTAGACGAAGGGCAGTTCCATGAACAGGGGCTTCTTGGCCTGTTTTGACGCCTGAATCCACTCATACACATCGCTCTTTTGCTCAAAGCGCACCAGCAGGCTTCTCGCCCGTTTCACAGCATCGTCCAGATCATGCGCCTGCGTGATGCCCTTGTTCCAGGCGTGGCTGGTCAAAATCATGTTCAGATTTTTGGTGCGGCTGGGATAACGCTCGAAGCGCAGCGCTTCATGTACCATATCGCCGACGATGCGCTGCGTCACACGCGGATCATACGGGCGCACAGCGGCCCGCACGACCCCCGGCACATCATACAGCACGGTACGGCGGGCGGCGCGGCGATAATAACGCTGCTTTCGCGCCGATGGCTCATCGCTGACTGTGCCGAACGTCGCCAACTGGGTCGCGGTGAGATGCTCGGCAAAGGTGCGCGGCTCGATCTCAACAGGTGGCAGCAGCGGCGGCGCGACAGGGCGCGTCTGGGCGGCTCGCTCAATCAGATCATCCCATGTGGCTTGCAGCGGCGCGGCGGCAGTGGCGCTGGTCTCCGGGATATCCGCTGGCTTGATGCGGGGATCAGGCAGATAATCGGGATAGGGCGGCGCGAACACCCGAATTGGCTGGTCGGCCCAGAGCCATGTGCTATCGCGGGCGCTTGTGAGTTCGAGCGTGTGCAGCATGGCCCCCAGCCAGCCGTTGGCCTTGAGGCCGTCTTTATCCAACTCTTTGACTTCGCCGCTGATGTAAAAAATGTCGCGGGCGCGGGTGGCCGCCACATACAGCAGGCGCAACTCTTCGGCGGCATCCTTGTCCTGCGAGAAGAGTTGATAGGTGAAGAAATCATGCGGTGGGGCAAATTCGGGCTTGGCGGTCTTGCTGAGGGAGCTGTCTTTAAGGCGGCACAAGAGTTGGCCCGCGCCGCGCTCATCCCAGGTGACGTACAGATGCCCCAGACTTTTGCTCTCGTTGTGCGGCGAGGCATCGGCCAGAAACACCACCGGAAATTCCAGGCCCTTGCTGGCATGGACGGTCATAAGCTTGACGACGCCTTCGGCCTCCATCGCGGCTTCGCCCTCATGGATTTCGCTGGCGGCCTCGGCCAGCCGCGTGAGATGGTGGGTGAAGGCGGCAGGCGACATGTGGGCGAGAGTCTGGGCAGTATCGAGCAGCTTTTCCAGGTTGCGGCGGCGCTGTGCGCCCTGCGGCAGGCTGCTGATGATCGCCAGATAACCCGTCTTGTCGAAGATGGCCCGCAGTAGTTCGGCGCTGGAGGCTCGCCCGCCATAGGCTTGCAGCGTGAGGATGATATCGGCGGCGCGATCAATGCGCGTCTTTTCTGCCTCATTGAGCGGCAGTGTGAGCGTGCCATCCGCCACCCACATGAGTTGCTCCCACAGCGGCGGCGGCGTCCAACTTTGCAGCGCGTCGTCATCCAGCGCACGCAGACGGCGCAGCACAAACAGCGTTTCGTCGCTCAGGCCGAACAGGGGCGAACGCAGCGCGGCGGCCAGCGCCAGACTGTCCTGATTGTTTTGCAGGACGCGCAGCATATTTTGCAGATCATAAATCTCTTGCAGGCCGTAAAAGCCTTTGCCGCTGAACGTCACATACGGGATGCCCGCCCGTTCCAGTGCTTCCTCATACAGCGAGGCCGAATTGAGGGAGCGCATGAGGATGGCGACATCGCCATAATCACAGGGGCGGAGCTGCTTGCTGTCACGATCCTGGATCGGTGTGCCGCGTAATGCCTGGATATGGCGGGCAATCTCCTCGGCCTCCCAGGTGCGCCGTAACTCGGTGCGAATGCCCTGCCAACCTTTGGGGAAGGGCGCAAACTGATCGGGCTTTTTACGCAGCAGCAGCAAACGCATCGCCGGGTCTGTCGGGCGATCTTCACGATGCACGTCCATCGGATGATCGAATTCGACATGATAGGCGTGCGCTTCTGAATGGGGCCACGCAATCAGCATCCTTTGAAACAGCGCATTGAAGACCCCGATCAAGGCCGCATTGGAGCGGAACGAGGTCGCCAGCCGCACATGCTGGCCGTCGTGCGCCTCGATCTGCGCCCTGACATCGGCGAACACGCGCACATCCGCCCCACGAAAGCCGTAGATGCTCTGCTTCACATCGCCCACAATGAAGAGCGTGCCGTTGGTCTGGAGACTGCCGAGCGACCTGACAATCTGCCACTGGGCGGCATTGGTGTCCTGGAATTCATCGACCAGCAGTTGAGCAAATTCGCGGCCCTGATAACGGGCGCGAATAGCGGGGTAATCGGTGAGCAGGCGCACGCTCATCGCTTCCAGGTCATCAAAATCAAGCACGTTGAGACTCTGCTTGTCCTGGGCATAAGCATTCTGGATGGCGCGGATGGCATGATCCCAGGCCGCTGTAAGATGAGCGTGCTGCTCTAACACGTCGGCGGGTTCAGAGGCATATTCAGGCCGCTGCTGCCACGCCGCGATGAGCGCTTCAACCGTTGGGCGCTCAGGCGGCATGGGCGCGGAGAAACACATATGAAGCTGCTCCTCGACCAGCGTCATGCCATAATGCGCCACCAGCAGGCCGATCAGGCTGTCCTGGGCATTGAGCAGCAGCGTGTTATGGATGAGTTCTGAGCGTCGCAGATTTTGCTGCGTGGCATCCAGCACTTCAAATTTGGGATCAACGCCCGCTTCGGCGGCATTCGCCCGAATCAGAGTGGCACACAGCGCATGGATGGTATCAATGCGGGCGCTGTCCATCTGGGCCAGCAGGTCGCCGCAGCGGGCGCTGTCGGGGCCGCCTGCCCGATAGCGCTTTTCGAGTTCATTGCGGATGCGTTCGCGCATCTCCATCGCGGCGGCCCGCGTGAACGTGATAGCAACCACTGCATTGAGGCGCGGCTGACCCTGCATATTGAGAAGGATATTCACAAAGCGCTGCACGAGCACGTAGGTTTTGCCTGCGCCTGCGCCCGCGCTCACCACCAGATTCGTGCCAATCTCACGGATGGCCTGCTCCTGATCGAACGTCATGAGTCGCCCCTCTCCTGTTTAATGCGGGGCCGCTGCGCGATGCGACACAACCCGCCTTTGAAGTCGCAGTAATCACAGGCTTGCCCAATCGGTTTGATCGGGAACTGGGCCTGCTGAACGTGAGCGATGTGATTCTGGGCATGGGCCGCGCCAAACAGCATGACATCTTTGATCTTCTCATCCTCAAAATCGAAAATTTCCGTCTCATTGTTGGCGATGCTCCAGAACAGGCCCGCCCGTACCTGTCCCTGAAATTTCTCTTCCTGCACCAGCGCATTGAGCGCTCTGGCATAGATGAGCATTTGCACGTTGCTCCCGCTCCGCATATCGGCTTTGCTGGGGCGGCGGCTCAGTTTGTAATCCACGATGATGAGTGAATCGGTCTCGGCATCATGGTCGATGCGATCTATGATGCCCGTCACGAGCGTCTCATCATCAAGCAGGCGCACGCGGGTTGTGAAGGGATATTCCAGCGCCACCGGATAGCGCCGCTGGCCGAATTTGTTGACGGGCGATTCGTCAGAGAAATCGCTCCGGATGAAGGTTTCCAGATGGCCCCTATAGTGCTTTTGCTCATTGTGCCATTGGGCGGGTGGGATGAAGCCGTAGGTCTCCGGCGCATCCTCAAACACCTTATGGGCATAGTGCTCAAGCCGTTCAAGCGCGTAACTCATATGCTCCGGCGTGATCGACAGCCCCTGCTCCTTAAACTCGCTGTACACCCGCTCTAGCACAGCATGATACAGCGTGCCGCGTGTTGACATCTCGATTCGCGCTTCGGGTTCGGCCTGAGCTTCCAGCGAGAGCAGATAGTGACCAAAGAACTTATAGCCGCACTCGCCATAATTTTTGAGGCGGTTCGCGCTCCAGCGCCAGCCCTGCGCCTTTTCACGAATATCGGCTACCAGTGCAGGCTGTGTCAGGATGCCATCATATTCTGGTACGGTTGCGCCCAGAATGCGGCCTGTCTCAATCGTGCTGTTATCGCGCATCGCCGCCCACACCTCCGCCAGCGCCGACTGAGGCAGCCATGCCGCCAGCGCGACGACATCGGCATTGAGGGTGTTGGTTTGTACGGCATGGGCCACTGCCAGCAGCACTTCTTCCGATGAAGCGGCTTCATGTGGGGCGATGCCATCATCGGTGCGGATGATGTGCGGCGTGAGGGCGGGGAAGGCGTGCTGCACCAAGCGCCACAGATGACTCGCGGGCCAGGGCTTGCCTTCGCGGGCGGTGGGGCGCGACAGCGTGAGCGAGACATGGGCCTGTGAGACGATTTCATAGAACAGACTGTGATCGGCGGCCCGTTCAAAACGCGGATCAAGCCGCACACCGCGCCGTGACAGGGCCTCGCGTTCCGTATCCAGATACAGCGGGTCTTCGGGGACGGGCGCGGGGAACACGCCCTCCGCCAGACCGGGGATGAGCACATGCTGATGCGGCAGCCCGCGTGCATCCGTCACCGTTGTCACGAGGACGCGGCCTGTTCGCACCGGGGAACGCTGCGGCTCATCGCTGCTTTTGACGGCCTGCATCACATCGGCAAACAGGTGATCCCATTGCACGCTCTCGCGGATGAGGGCGGGGTCAATCGCATACAGCAAATCCTGCGTTTGCAGCAGGCCGCGCAAAATATCCTTGAAGGTATTCAGCGCCTGGATATCGCGGGCGGTCAACCAGGGATCATCCTCGCGGGCCAGCCGATGAATCTGGTAGACGATATGCAGCGAGGGCCGCGCCGCGATGTCGGGTGGTAATCCCGCCTCAGCATTCCAGATATCGCCGTTGAAGTCCTGATCGCCATCTTCTTCCAGGCCATCGCTGCTGCCGATGAGCGTTTCCAGCCACAGTACATACTCGCGCAGCGAGTCTTCCTGCGGCGGTGACACCAGCGCAAAGAACGATTCCAGCGCCTGCGATAGAATGCTGGCCTCATCTTCCGTGAGCATCAGGAGGGTTTTCTCGTCGTCCTCATCCTCCAATTGATCGACATCCTCGGTGGCTTTTTGCACTGCCTCCAGCCAGTTTTGCGCCCCGCTCAAGACCTGGCGCTGAATCGTCACCAGATCGAGCTTGGTGAGCAGCGCGGGCGTCACATCGGGGAGATGGATATAGGGCGAACGCAGCACATCCATCGTCTCACGGCGCGGGAACTGGAGCACACTCAGTTTGAGCGCATCCATCAGCACCGTCACCGCCGGATTGGTGGCGATACTTTTGGTGTAATGCAGCAGCAGCGGAATGTGATACACGCGAGCATAGGCTTCAATATACGGCTGATACGACAGGTCGCGCAGCGCAATGAGAATCTCATCCGGCGGCGTACCATTCAGCAGCAGGGCCTTCACGCGGCGCAGCAGGGCCGATATCTCTGTGGCGAGATCGGGCGCTTCGATCAGAGCGATCTGGGTCGGGGCGTCTTTGACAGGCAGACGCTGCCCGCCCAGGAGTTCACACAGCGCCCGCAAATCCGCATGGCGTGTTTGCGGCTCTGTTTGGATTTCGGTCTGTACGGTGACATGGAAGGCGCTCAACGTCTCGACAAGCCGCTGATAGGTCTGCTCAAAACGGCGGCCCACAGGCGGCGGATGCCCCTGTGAATCCAGCGGCAGGCGTGTGAGCGTGATGAGCGTCTCAATTTGCTGGCCGAGCAGCGCCAGGATATTTGCTTGCACAGGCGTAAATTGATCATAGCCATCGACGATCAGTAGATCGACGGAGGCAAGGCTGTTTGTCCCCTCCTCAATCTGCTGCGCCAACTCGACACACGCCAACCAGCCTTCACCCTCTTGATCGACCAGCGCGTATTTTTGCAGCACCGCCTGATAGTGGGCATAGATGGTGGACAGCTCAATATCTTTTTGCGTCTCAGCGGCATTGGAGAAGACGTGTGGTTCAATGTGATTCTGCTTCAATTCCGCAATGAAATCGGCCAGAATCGATACCAGTCCTGTCGATTCTGCAATGGCATTAAATTGGGGTAATTCGCCCGCCTCATCCAACTCCTGGATGACGTAGCGCAGCAGGCCGCGCCGCCCCACATCTTTGAGCTGGCGCTGCGGTTGCCCGGCGATGTTCAGCAGGCGGCGGTAGAGATCATAAAAATTGAAGAATTCAACGTTAAACAGGGCAGGCTGGCCCTGGAGGAGCTGCACCAGCCGCTGACGAAAGGCGACTTCCTGCCGCCGCGTTGCCAGCAGCACCCAGACTCGCGCAAATGGCTTCTGGCCGGGCGCGAGACGCTGTGCCAACCGATTGAGAGCGGCTTCGGTCTTGCCTGCCCCCACTGCTGCCTGGAGAAGAGTCAGATACCCCACGCCTAAAGGCGGGGGCTTGCAGTTATGGCGGGATTGAAACCCAAAACACACACCGCGTATGGCGGAATGACAGCCGCCCGGCGTCCGATGTTGACCGCCGCGTTC